>SSEV01000058.1 GCA_008015095.1 Lysobacteraceae bacterium
AGCCACCATCGCGCAGCACGCGCTGCACCTCGCGATCGCTCAAACGACCTTCATTGAGCCGTTCCTGTTCGGCGCGCTCGGCTGCGCTTAGTCGCAGCGCCGGGACGGTCGGATCGACGCGCATCAGCGTCTCTGTCTGTCCGTCCCGCGTGAGCTGCAGTTCGTAGTTAGGCCTCTCGCCCACACGTTGCACCTGCGAGCGGTCGAGGCTCTCCCATTCGCCGTTGCGGAAGACATGCACCGGCCCCGTCTCGCCCCATATCGCCACTGTGTCCCCGGACACCATCGCACCCCTGCCGTTGCTGGGCGCTCGACCATTCGAGAACTGCGCCCCACGGTCGGCAGCGTCGAGGATGGCTGGCGACTGCTCGTAATTCAGCGCCAGTTCGCGCACGATCTGATGGCTGCGATCGACGCCAGTCGCGCTAAGACCGCGGTCTGCGAGCACCGGCTCACGAATGGGGCTCGTCTGCACGTCACTCCAGGCTGCCGCGAACGCCGTACCTTCCGGTGCCGCGCGCAGAGCAGCAATCGGGACACTGCCTTGCGTAGCGCGGTCGTTCCCGCTTTGTCTGTAGCTGCCATAGCCATCGATCCTCGCGTTGATCTGGGCAACGGTCGTGATTTCTCCGGCAGCGATCGCGTTCAGGACACGCGTGCCGGAACTTTCGCTCTGGTTATAGAGCTTGCCGACCATGACCGCCGCCGTGAGTTGGTCTTCAGGACTCATGGCCTGATAGGCCGCTGTCGCTTGCAGGGGTGCAATGACGTTCTGCATCACCTTGTCCACTTGGGCGGCATCCCTGCCGTGCACCCAAGTCACCCCTTCCCGGGACGCCAGGAAGGCTCGGACCGGGGCAAGAACCTCAGGGGCGACATCACGACCTCCGTCCGCCCTGATCGTTCTACCGTTGCGGGAAATATCCGCGACTCCCGCCTCCCAATCGGTGGCGTTCGGCAGGGCAATGGGCGGATCCTGGCTTTCCGCCCATGCGCGAGTGGCCGCCATCAATGCCCTGGCTGTTTCGGGACGTTGCCCCAAATCCGTCTGCAGCGTGCCGACGCTGTACCCGCTGTTGTCAGCGGGCCGAAGCAGCCCATCGACGCGATTGCCAGCGAACGCCAAAGCGAACGATTGTGGCCCGCCTTCACTCGTCACGCCGACGGCGTAGTAGAGCGCAGCGCGGATCTCCGATTCGGAGGGAGTGTCTGGGCCGCTCATGGGCGCGTCTCCTTGGATGGCACGAGGGGGCAGGACTGAGGTGCAGGGTCCGGCGTTGCGAGTCTTTCGAATCGCGTGATGTGAATGAGACTGGCGGCGACCAGCTCAAGGGCTCCGCTTGCAGGGTCGATCCTCAGACCCCGATCGCCTTGCCAGACCGTGAGCTCGGGGCATCGCGAGTCGGCGAAGCGGCGCTCATCACCCTGGTCCTGGCAGGTTTCCATCCGAAGAAACTCACCGTCAGGCGTGGCGCGAATGCGTCCTGTGTGGAGTCCCCATCCGTCGTAGTAAGCCACCCAGCGCCCTTCCACACCGCTGCTGGTTGTAACAAGGTCCATTCGGTAGAAGTCGTTTTCGCAGGGCTCCCCGTGCTGCCATTGCCCCTCGAACGCGGCCAGCCGCGTCTTGACCACTTCCGTGGGGGCTGTGCTTGCAGAAGTAGCCACAGAGGCAGGCGCCGCGTCGCGGGAGCCCGTATCGATCGTCGGAGATGTCGTCGCCTGCGGCGCGCGCATCGAGGCACAAGCGGCCAAGCCTGAAGTCAACGCTAGAGCGACAAACATCTGGCGGAATGACACGGCGGGGGCTCCGTAACCTGTTAGGAATTTCGAACGCAGTTTCTAGCAGATTGCCGCGTAAACTGCGGTCGCGCAAGCGTCACTTTGAGTACGAATCGAACGTCTGTCGCACGGAATTTCAGCCTCGCGAGGCTCGGGTTGGACACGCGTCCTTCCGATGATGGCTGCGGGCCAGGGCCAGTTGCAGCGGTGTGGCCCCGATTCGAGTCCGTTGTTCGGATTCGCACCCGGAACCGCCGACGGCGACCACCCGTCGGCCACTGCGTTGCCGAAGTGCGATCGGGACATTGAGGACGACGCCTCCATTCGCTGGCGATCACTTCGCTGGCCTGCCCGGCTACCGTCAGCGTCCGTGATAACGGGGGTGAACCCGGCTTCGGCCAGCGCCAAACGCCGGACACGAAAGCGCTACCAACTCCCCAGCGGTCGTCGGGCGACGCGCCAGACGCCGCGCTGACTGATCTTTGATGCGAATGGTCTCGACGCCACCCGACGGCCGCTGGAGAGTCGATCACGGACGTGCAACCGCGAGGTTCAGCGCGACTGCCCGACTGCGGTCGTTCCGGATGCGGCAGTGTCTACGCTCTCGACCCAACGAGCGAACACGGTCTCGATCTCGGCATCGGCGACGGACTTGCCCAACTCCAGGCGCCCGGCCTGCTCGAACAGCGGGATGATCATCGCCATGCCGTCGACTTTGGTCTTCAGTCGTACTCCGCCCTGCGCGAACGTCGCGTCCCAGCGCGCACGCACATTCGCCCAGTACGGTGCGGTCTTCTCCCAGTAGCGATACGCCGGCCCGAAATCGAAATCCGTCGTCTTCCTGTAGTCGTTGAAGCCGAATTCGCGCACCAAGGTGCTGACGGTTGCGCCATCGGCGCCGCGCACGGTCTTGGTATCAAAGACTAGGACACCCACAGAAGACAAAGACTGCGACACCCACAGCCTCGCCATTTCGTTCTTGAACATAAAACTGAGCCGAAGACCAGCCTGCCCGCCACCAAAGGCCAAAGAAAAGGCCGCCCTCGCAGGCGGCCTTTTCTTTGAATTGATTGGTCGTGCCTGAGTAACCGAAATCAAAACAATATCCCAGTGTAAACGGTAGCGCATCGGAATGGAACGCACAACCGTTCGCTCAACATTGTTATGGGACAGTCATTTCGACCAGGAGCAGACGTTCACATTCAAGAGATATGCCGAGACCTGACAGCGGGGGGCAAACGACTTGTCTTGAAAGGCTAGCCTGAAAGGCCACGAATCGGGATCGACACCTGCGGTTGAATCGGGACCAGCGTCGATGCGTAGGCTTTCAGGATTTCAGCATACAGATCGGCATGGCGCGCAGCCTCGATCGTGAGCACGAGCGCGTAGGGAATCTTACCCGCCCGATGCGCGGCTCCACCGCCCGTGCGAGCGTTGTAGTGGATATCGAACACCGGCTCTTGTAGAGACGAACCTAGCATCGATTTTTCAGCATGGAGGACTGTTTCCCATTTGCCGATATCCGACCGCCGTTCTTCCTCTGGCATGTACTTGGACATTTTGAAAAAGCCCGCGGTGTCCGCATTCTGTGCTTCTTCCTTGACCTTGGAAAGGTTGGGTCGAAAAGACACTTCCAACCCAGCTTGGGTATACGAGCATGCGTCCTGTGGATCGATGGGCGACGCGTAGCAAAACGTCGCCTTCAGTTTGATGCGTCCCTTCAGGCCGCCTTCGGGTAGCGGCAATGATGCCCGCAGATACTTGCCTGGTTTGAGTTCGCCTTGGTAGACAATGCGTGCGACACCCGCTCCGCAAGTGATGATCGCCATGACATCTTGCGGCACTTTGCCCCAGCCCACCTCAGGTGTGTCGTGGTCACCATTTTCCGACGCATGCACGAGTAGTGCTTTTATCGCCAGCGGCGTCAGATGCGAACCCAGAATCGCGCGAATGCCGACCGCCGCACGCAACAGATACGGACTAGCAAAACTGGTGCCGAGCAGTGGCGCCAGATTAGGTTTCGCACCTTCCGTTAATGCGTGAAAATAGTGATTCGGCGCGCCGCCGAACGTTACCAGGTCCGGCTTGACGACTCCGGGACTGCGTCCCGGTCCGATGGCACTGTACGGGGCACGCGACCACCCAGGAGCATGCCCATCGCAGGCCCCTACCGCAAGCGCATTGACGCAATCGGCCGGTACTTGCACGCGCGCATTGCCCGCGGCTCTGTCGCGCTCGCCGTTGTTGCCAACAGCAACTGTCACTAAGGTCCGGCCATCCTGCAGGTGGTCATCGATGACCGAAGTCCATGCGTGCACATCGTCATCAATCACAGGTAAATCGGGGCCGAGACTGAGATTGATAAATTCGTACTGGCGTGTCAGCAGCACTTGTTCAATCAGGCCGAGCGTTCTGTATAACTCCAACGGGTCTTCCTCATCGATCCGACTGTCAAGGACCCGCAAATGATCGACATACGAATAAGGCCGCTCAGCCAGTCCACCGGGAGAAAGTGGTCCGAAAAGGAATGCGGAAGTGACCGCCAAACCATGCGCGAGTGCGTCAGGATCATCCTTTGCCGTCGCATCCAGCTTCCGATAGCCCCCCAGCCATGGAGCCAACGGATGCTTGTCTGGCAGGCCACCGTCGAGGATGGCGACACTCGGCTCTGATGACAGCGGGGCCTGCGTAGGCAGTGCGCAGGTCAACGGGACAGACGGCGCTCGCACGACGGGGCGCATAACACGCAGCTGGGGCATCGGGCGAACCACACGTAGGAACGAGAAAATCGCCAATTGATCGATTTGTTCGCGACTCGCTTCAACCGGGACAAACCATAGGCTGCCGCCGCGCAGTGCAAGATCCGTATGCGCGTAAGCGCCCAGCCCTTCGAGAAAGCTGACAAAGGCTTGCTGAATAAAATCCGAGTCGCTGTCTTCCGGCAGGAGATGAACGCCAACCTCGTACATCGTTCGCTGTGCATCCGCATAACCCTTGATGCGATCGGCGGCCACCATCGGCGCAAAGCGCTCAATGGTTGCGAGTTCAATCGCTTCGTCCGTGCCTTCCATCTGCTGGCTTGCCCACCCACTCAACCGTGCGAAGGACGATCGCTTGCCTGCGACAAAGATTTGCGTCGTGGAGCACTCGACCGGATCGCCCTTGCGCTTCCATCTTTGTGGCGTGATCCGCACCCGACGACTACCAACGGAGGACAGCCCCGCTGAGGTGAACATGCTACGCGGGAAATAAGACTTGGCGATGTACCCTGGATTCAGCGTCAGCTTTGCAACGGCGTAATCGTGGGGACAGGCCGCCTGCGGTAAATCTGCCAGCGCCGCCGCGGTGCTGGTGAACTCCGGATGCAACCGGGCCACGGCCTCTTCAAAAGAATAGACTTCCACAGGCGCGCTGCCACGGCGTGGACCTTTGATATCTTTGGTCAGCAGTTCACCGCGGCCAATCAAGAAATTGGTCTGGCTCATGCGGCTCCCTTCACTTTAAGATGTTTCCGGATGGTGTCGCGTGCCAGCCCGGTCACCGCGTGGATGCGGTGCTGCGACCAGCGCGTGTGTTTCGACAACACGAGCGCTAAATTCAAACGCGCATCATGATCAAGATGATCCAAGGCTCGTGTCGCGACCAGTTCCGCGATGGCACTGTCCACATTGCCATCCCCCAGAAGCACACGACGACGTAGGCCCTGAATGGCCCGCTCGGTATCACTAAAGGACTCACCACGAAAGAGGGGGACTAATACGTCGAGCCAGCGCGAGAAGGCACTGTTGGTCGGCCCAAGAAATTGTTCGATGGCATCACGCAAGGCGCGATCGTCGGGAAGTCCAAACTGCACGATCTGATCAAACCGGCGCCAAAGCGCTGGATCGATCAGCTCTGGATGGTTGGTGGCCGCCAGCAATAGTCCGTCACGGGGCCAATTCTCTACTTCCTGGAGCATGACCGTCACCAAACGCTTGAGCTCGCCCACATCCGACTCATCACCACGTCGCTTGGCAACCGCGTCGATTTCGTCGAGAAGCAGCACGCTACGGTTGCGCTTGGCGAAGTCCAGCGCGGCGCGCAGGTTGCTGCCTGTCTTGCCCAACAGACTGCTCATGACCGTTGTGAGGTCGAGCACATAAAGGGGTTGCCCCAACCGCGAGGCAAGCCATCGCGCCGAGAGTGTCTTTCCAACACCCGGCTGTCCGACGAAGATGGCCGAGCGCGTGGGACTCAGGCCCGCCGCGGCCAAGCGGGCGGATTGGGCACGCTCCTCAATCAGTTGGTCGAGATGCGCTCGCACATTCGGAGACAACACGGGCGGGGTTGGAAAAGCTTCGTCCCGGTAGACTTTCAGGAGCGACATCTGGGACTCGCTGTCCAAAGGCAGCGTTTCCGTAACCTCGGGGCGCCCAGACCGGCGAAGAACACTGCCCGAACGCGCGGGGCTGCTCTTCAGTAGCCTTTCCAGTTCGCGCGAAAGCGGGAGTCGATTTCGGCGGTACTGCCGCACCAGGCTCGCCAGATACAGCCGGACATCCTCAGTTTGCTCGGACAACGCCATTCTCGCCAACTGGACGAATTCCTTGTCAAATCTTGTAATTTCTTCCGTTTCGCCAGTAATTGATTGATTCATAATATATATTTCCAATCCATCAATGGGCGAATTGCATTCTGACACAGTTTCCGGTCGAGACGGAAGTGGCTGGTTACAATCACAGAAAATGGTCTCGTTCGCCGCGACGGCCCGCAAACCGGGGCTATAGACGCATCCTGCTTCGAAACAGGATGCGGCAGCTGCACGCGGGGGCCTCGTTGGGGTACCCCTCTTCCACAACCACCGGGCGCCCGCCCTGCCCTCAATACCTGGCCTGGCCTGCCCCACTTCGCCCGCCGCGGCGCCGGTGTGACGCCAAGGGCCGTTCACTGCTCCTCCCGCAACACCGGCGGGTTGATCAGCAGTGCGCTGAGCCGGACACCGTCCGGCAAAGCATCGTCCAGAATCGCGGCCACAATGTCCGGCCCCAGCAGGGTCAGGTTGAGGTGCTTGGCGACGTAACTGTGGAGAGCGCCGTCGCGGTGGCGATCTCGTGCAACGACGAGACGTCGCCTGCCTCCAGCATCCGCAACTGGCGGTGACCTCAGGTCAGGGCCAGTTGCAGCGGCGTGGCCTTGATTCGAGTCCGTTGTTCGGATTCGCACCCGGAACCGCCGACAGCCAGATCCGATGACCTGCGGTAGTTATCATGTCTGCCCTCGTTGGAGCAAAGATCTGATCGGCGTCCCCACCCACTACCATTGGCCAGTTCAACCCTCTTCACGACGCAACCGCTCGCGTTCGATCAATTCCGGATATTCGTCGGCGAGCAGTCGTCCGCCGACGGCGATATTGGCGTAGGAATGTTCTTCGACATGGATGACCAGATGCTCGGCTTCGAGACCGGTCGCACTGCAGAAGGCTTCGGTGAGCGCAGCGACGCAGCGCGCCTTGCGCTCGCGGCCGAGCACCGGGCAGTAGACGATGATGTGAGGCATGGTGCGAAGTCCTGATGGCGGGATCGTGGCGACGAGGTCGTGATCATGCCGCGAACGGAGACGGTGCGCAGCCCGTACCGTCGTGGCGCCAGCAGCGCGGATCGGAGGCGAGGAAATCGCCGGTCCGCGCCCAGGCCGCAGCGCGGCAGCCCCCGCAACTGCGGCGATGCGGGCAGCCGCCGCAGGTTCCGCCCAGTTCCCGCGCGCGCAGCGCCTGCAACACCGGACTCTCGCGCCAGATCTCGCGCAGCGGCTGCGCATGGAGATTGCCCAGGGCCAGCGGGAACATCACGCAGGGCAGGACGTTCCCACGCGAATCGATGCAGGCGATGCTCAATCCGGCCTGACAACCGCCGAACTGCGCGCCGAGCGCTGGATCGAGATCGACCAGCCCCGCCGAATGCAGCGCGAAATACGCGTCCGGGTGCGCACGCCGGGCGCGCATCCAGGCCTCGAGCAGGGTGCGCGATGCGGTTCCGTCGAGGTCTTCGGCCTCGCTGCCGCGACCAGTCGGGACGAACTGCGAGAGATTGAAGCCGTGCGCGCCGGCGCCGAGGGCGATCTCGATCACCGTTTCCAGCTGATCGGCATTGCTGCGCATCGCGGTGAAACACACATGCGTACGGAGCCCGGCGGCACGGCTTCGGCGGATCGCGCGGACCGCGCGCACGAACGACCCCGCGCCGCGGATGCGGTCGTGGGTGCGCGCATCGCCGTCGAGGCTGACCTGCAATCGGCTCAGCCCCGCGTCGCGCAGGGTCGCGGCCTTGGCCTCGGTCAACGGCCATCCGTTGGTGCTGGTGCCCACGCTCATGCCGTGCGCGCGCGCCGCGCGGATCAACTGCGGCAGATCGCGGCGCAATAGCGGCTCGCCGCCGGAGAACGCGACATCGAGCACACCGGCCTCGGCCAGCTCGTCGACCACGCGCAGCGCCGACGCGGTATCGAAACCCGGATCGCCGCCGCGCGACGCGGCGGAGGAGCAATGGATGCAATTGAGGTTGCAGCGTTGGTCGAGAATGAACACCACGTGCAGCGGCAGCGCCGGCTGGAACGCGGATTGCGGCGACGGAAACGCGCGTTGCGCGCGCTCAGAAGAAGGAAGACTCGATGCGTTTGCGGGCGAGCTCGAGATCGGGCTGCAGGCGGTGTCCATGGTAGAACTCCTCCAGTACTGGGAACTGGCGATGGATGAAGCGCCGCAGCCGCAGCGACGCCTGCGGGCAGGCATCGGGTCGACCACCCTCAGCGTGATGGGTCACAGTGTCGGTGAACAGCAGGGCTTCGGTCAGTGTGGTCTCGGAGAACCGCGCATAATCCTCAAAATGCGCGAAGTTCAGATGCACCCCGTAACGCGCGGGGGCGTCGTGGATAGGCGTGCGCGGGAACAGGATCAAGGGACTGACCCAGCGCGGTATGCCGCCGACTCGCATCGTGCGTTCGATCAGCGCTTCGGTGTCGGCCAGCGCAGCGTCATCCTCGAACGGCAATCCCACCATCCACCAAGTGTAAGGCTCCACGCCGCAACGCACTGCGGCGTCGATCCGTTCAACCACCTGATCCGGATCGAGCCGACGATGATTGCGGCGCGCGACCTTGACCGAACCGGTCTCCACGCCGTAGTCGACGCTCGCGCGATCGCAGCAATCGGCCAGCGCCTGCAGGCCGGGCACGTCGTAACTGTCTGGATGCGCGAACACGTTGAGGTGCCGCGGACGCAGATCACGCCGACGCAGCGTCTCGCTCAACCCGATCATGCGCCGGTCGCCGCCGATGAAGAAATTGTCCTGGATCGTGAAACGGTCACGCCCCTCGGCCATCAGCAACGCGATCTGATCAGCGATCCAGTCGGCGCCGTGGAAGCGCAACCGCGGCCGACCCTGCACGCGACCGACCACCGGCTCGATGCACCAGGCGCATCGGAACGGACAGGCGCCGCGCGCGGTGCTGAGCGCGGCGGTGTCGGGCTGCGCCGGTGCGGGCTGCAGCGTGCGATACGAGTACGGCGGCAACGCGTCGATGTCTTCCACCACTTTCGGCGGCGTGCTCCGTCCGCCCGAGCGCACCAACCCGGGAATCGCATCGTCGATGCACCCGCCCCGGCCCAGGGTTTCGCACAGGCGCAACAGCGGCAGCTCGGCCTCGCCGACGATCACCGCGTCGATGGCGCCGCCATCCGCGACGTCTGGCTGAGTCATGATCTCCTGCGCAAACAGGCTCGCATGC
>SSEV01000109.1 GCA_008015095.1 Lysobacteraceae bacterium
CCCCCTGTGCTTGAACAGCCTCTGGTCGTTACGGAGTCTCAGGCGCCTGATGCGGAATTCGTTCTGCCGCCACCGACTGCACGTAGCGCACGGATACGGCAGCCCCGGTTGGAAACACCGCAAATGCGCGCGCAGCCTACCGAGATCGACATGTTCGATCCGAATCCACAGATCCGCGCGCTGGCTCAGCAGTCGGCGCAGCGCGAACTCACGATGCCGACCTTGCGAGATCAACCGACACGGATCGAAATCGCCGAACCACAGGCGCCGGTGCGCTCTTTGCAGGCGCAAATGCCCCAGCGCGAATTGATGGCTCCGGGCTTGAGCAATCAGGTCGCCAGGATCGAAGAGAACGACCCGCAGCCCCCGGTGCGCGCGCTGGAACAACGCCCCGCGCAACGGGTCTTGGCGGAACCGACTCTGCGCAGCAGCGTGGCGGATATCGAAATCCATGAGCCATTGCCGCAAGTGCGCGCGTTGCCAACGCCGAACGTGGCTGCGCGCAGAGCGGAGTTGCGCGCGCCGACCATCCGATCGGCGGGCGATGTGCCGTTGCGCGATACCGCAACAACGACTACCCAGGCGAATGCGCCCCAGCCGGTGACCTCACCAGGGCCTGCCCCCCGAGATACGCGTAATCCTGGACACCCAGCGGATTTGCCCGATCGTGGCGCTGGCGTAGCGGCGCGACCGGTTGAGCAACCGGCCAGGCAATCCACGGCTTCGGGGCGTAATCCAAGCGTCCCCGCTACGCAGCGGGACTCGTCCGGTTCGACGCGCTCCGCATCTAAACCGTCCGGTGCGCCTAACCTTGCGTCGAGTCCGCGTCCTGGCGGCGCACCGACTACGATGCCGGGCGGTGAATGGGGGAACTCGGACCGGAATGTCGCCGGGAGTGGGCCTGCTGGCCCTGCGCCGGGATTGTTCAACAGCGATGGCAGCGTTCGTCTGCCGGGCGATGGTGGGCGCGTCGGCGGCGGGTTGCCACCCGGCACCCTTATCGAGGATTTCGAGAAAATCGATCGCATGGGCACCTGGTTGAAGCGCCCGCCCTTCGATTACACCCCAACCGGCTTCGACCAGTTCTGGGTTCCAGGTCGGACTTTGCTCGAAGAATGGGTCAGCCGCGGCATCAAGACCGTGATGGTTCCGATCCCCGGAACCAGCAAACGGCTGCAATGCACGGTGTCGCTGTTGCAAGCGGGCGGTGGCTGTGTCATCACGGACCCGAACATGCAGGATCAGGAGGCGACCGCACGTCGTCCTCCCGATGTGCCGTTCAAGCCGGACCTGCAGGAAGATCGGGGCAGCCTGAAAAAATAGGCGCTGAGGATGACGCGGATTGGAAGGGGCGATTCCCGCGCTGAGTCCGAGCAAGGATCTGAGTGCGCATACATACGAAGGGGCCTTGCGGCCCCTTGAGTGCTCTGCTGCGAAACGCGAAACGCGCCGTCCCCTTACTTGCCGTGCAGGTCTCCGAGAGGCCCGGTCTCCGTCGCGAAATAAGCCGCAAGATCGGCGATCGCCTGGTCATCCATTTGTCCGGCGTCTGCGGCGGCCTTGATCTGCGCACCCATCAGTGCGTGCTCACGACCGCCATCGCGATACTGCTGGATCGCGTGGAAGAGATAATCCTGATACTGGCCGGCAAGGATCGGATATGTGGCGTCCAAAGGCTTGGCGCCGTCGGCGCCATGGCAATCCGCGCAGGCCTGGCCTCCCGCCAATTTCTTCGCGGCCAGCAGCTTGCCGCGGGCGGCGTCGCCGTCATCGGCGCCGATGTGCTTGAAACCGGACTCGGCGTGAGCGTTGGCGTCGGCCGATCCGGTCTTGGAATCGGTTTTGGAACAGGCGGCGAGCGCGAGCGCCGTGAAGGCGAGGGCGGCGATGGCGATAGAACGCTTCGTCATGGCGATGGCTCTCACTTCTTCAGGCTGGAGAGATATGCGGCGATATCGGCGATTTCCTGTTCGGAAAAGCTCTGCGATTGCGCCTGCATGGTGGGGTGTTTGCGGGCGCCCTTACGATATTCGGTCAGGGCGTTGGTCAGATACTCCCGCGACTGGCCGGCGATTTTCGGCACGTGGTAGCTGGGATAGGCGTTTTTGTAGCCGGTGACGCCATGACAGCCCTGGCATGTGTAGGTGAGCTGCTTGCCGCGCTCGGCCGAACCTTCGGCGGTCGTTGCGGCGGGAGTCTGGGCCTGGGCTGCGAAGGCCGCGCTGAGGGCGAGGACTCCGGCGAAAAATGGTCTGATCGGCGATCGCATCATGTCGGTCGTCTGGAATGGGTCGAATCGGATGATTGCTGTTCGATCGGGGGCGCCCGATCGGTTTCGACGCGTTTTTGGCGAAGCCGCACACGCGCAATCCCGACAGTATAGCGTGAGGCCCGCCGACAACGCAGACCTTGGCATGCAGGCGCGCCAGCCGATCGGCGCGCGGCGGCTGGCAGTCACTATGACCTCTGGCGGATGTTGGCGCTTCTCAGGGTGATATACCTTGGTATAACACCTGAAAATTGACCTGACGATGCCCAGCTTCCATGCCCGCACCGTGTTCCGCACATCTCTCGTGACCCTGATCGGCGGCTCGCTGCTCTTGGGCGGCCTCATGTTGACGGGTTGCAAGATGGGGGCTGGCGGGGATGCCGAGGCGAAGGCCAAAGAAGGTAAGAAAGAGACCGAGGCGATGCCGGTCGAGGTGGTGCCCGCCAGTCGTCGCCCGATCGCGGCGAGCTATACCGGTACGGCTCCGCTCGAAGCGCGTGCGGAATCCCAGGTCGTGTCCAAGACCTCCGGAGTCGCCTTGCAGGTGCTCGCCGAAGTAGGACAAACAGTCCGCGCCGGCCAGGTGCTGGTCCGGCTCGATTCGGACCGTTCCAAGCTCCAGGCCGCGCAGAGCGAGGCGCAATTGCGCAAACTCGAAGCCAACTACCGTCGGTCGCAGCAATTGTTCGCGCAACAACTGGTCAGCGCCAACGATCTGGACCAGCTCAAATACGATCTCGAAAACGCCCGTGCGATCAACCGGCTCGCCAATCTCGAACTGTCCTACGCCAATGTAGTCGCGCCGATTTCAGGGGTGATCGCCGAGCGTTCGATCAAGACCGGCAATTTCGTCCAGATCAATACGCCGATTTTCAGGATCGTCGACACTTCGCGGGTGGAAGCGACGCTTAACGTGCCCGAACGCGAGCTGGCGACGCTTAAGGCGGGGTTGCCGGTGCAATTGGCCGTCGACGCCTTGCCTGGGAAATCGTTTCAGGGCCGCGTCGACCGTGTCGCGCCCGTGGTCGATTCCGGCAGTGGAACCTTCCGCGTGATTTGCGCCTTCGACGGCGGCGGCTTGCTGCAGCCGGGCATGTTCGGCAGGATCAAGATCGATTACGACCAGCGCGCCGACGCCCTGGTGATTCCGCGCAGCGCATTGCTCGACGACGAAAACGATCCTGCCGTTTTCGTGGTGCGAGGCGGGAAAGCCGCGCGGACCTCGATCAAACTGGGTTACTTCGATGGCGCCTGGGTCGAGGTGCGTAGCGGCTTGCAGTCGAGCGACCGGGTCGTGACCGCCGGTAAAGTCGCACTGCGGGAAGGTTCCGCCGTCCAGGTGATTGGCGATCCCAAGGCCAAACAGGCCGCAGCCGCTAAGCCCGCGAGCGATAAGCGATGAGCGTTTCCGGCGCAGACCGCGAACCTGGCGAGGCTCATGGAGCCGCGCGCCCCGTGACCGCCGGATCGGGTTTCAGCCTGGTCGAATTCTCGACCCGGCGTCGTGTGACGGTAATGATGGCGACCGTCACCTTCCTGCTGTTCGGTGTGCTCGCGTTGGGCAATCTCAAGGTCAATTTGTTGCCGGAGTTGAGTTACCCGACGTTGACCGTGCGCACTGAATACGTTGGCGCCGCGCCGTCGGAAGTGGAGACCTTGATCACCGAGCCGGTTGAGGAAGCGCTGGGCGTGGTCCAGGGACTGCGCAAGCTGAAATCCGTGTCACGCACCGGTCAGAGCGATGTCGTGCTCGAGTTCGCCTGGGGAACCGACATGGATCAGGCCGGGCTCGAAGTTCGCGACAAGATGGAAGTGCTGCAATTGCCGCTGGAGGCCAAGCCGCCGGTGTTGTTGCGATTCAATCCTTCGACCGAACCGATCATGCGCCTGGTGCTCTCGACCAAGGGCGCAGGTCGTGCAGTACCTCCGACCGCGTCCGGCGACCGCGACAGTCTGCGTAAGCTGGCCGAACTGCGTCGATTCGCCGACGACGATCTCAAGAAAAAACTCGAACCGGTCGAAGGCGTGGCCGCCGTCAAGGTGGGCGGTGGTTTGGAAGACGAGATCCAGGTCGATATCGATCAGCAGAAACTCGCCCAGCTGAATTTACCGGTCGATACCGTGATCCAGCGGCTGCAGCAGGAGAATATCAATATCTCAGGCGGACGGTTGGAAGAGGGCAGCCAGCGTTACCTGGTGCGAACCGTTAATCAGTTCGCTAGCGTGGACGAGATCCGCGAGATGCTGGTGACTACGCGTAGCGCCGGCAACAACGCCGCGGCGAGCGCGGCGCAACAGATGTTCGCGATAGCGGCGGCATCCGGTTCCGCGGAAGCGATCGCAGCCGCCAGCTCGGTCCAAAGCACTTCAGGCTCGGGGTCGAGTTCGCCTGCGGGCGGCATGCCGGTGCGGCTGAAGGATATCGCCGAAGTCCGCCAGGGGCACAAAGAGCGCGAAGCGATCATCCGTCTCGGCGGGCGTGAGGCGGTCGAGTTGGCGATCTACAAGGAAGGGGACGCCAATACCGTTGCGACGGCTGACGCGGTGATCGCCAAACTGGAAGAAATCAAGGCGCAGATGCCGGCCGATGCCGAACTCACCACGATCGACGACCAGTCGCAATTCATCCGGCATGCGATCAGTGACGTCAAACTCGATGCGGTGATCGGCGGCCTGCTCGCGGTGTTGATCATTTTCCTGTTCCTGCGCGATGGCTGGAGCACGTTCGTGATCGCGCTGTCGCTGCCGGTCTCGATCGTGACCACGTTTTTCTTCATGGACCAGCTCGGCCTGAGTTTGAACGTGATGTCATTAGGCGGCCTCGCGCTGGCGACCGGTCTGGTCGTGGACGATTCGATCGTGGTCCTGGAAAGTATCGCCAAAGCGCGCGAACGCGGCCTCAACGTGTTCCAGGCGGCGATCGAAGGCACGCGCGAAGTCAGTATGGCCGTGGTCGCCTCGACCCTGACCACGATGGCGGTGTTCCTGCCGCTGGTCTTCGTTCAGGGGATTGCGGGCGAACTGTTCCGCGATCAGGCGTTGACCGTGGCGATCGCGATCGGGATTTCGTTGATCGTGGCGATGACGCTGATTCCGATGCTCAGTGGTTGGCGCAGCAAAACGCCGATGGCTTTTGCCGAAGAGGCGCCGCATCCGAAGTGGTACCCGGACAAACGCTGGCAGAAGCCGCTGGCGGCGACCGGGCGCGGGGCCGCCACCGTCACCCGCGGTACGTTCTATGGCGCGTCGTATGGGTTCATCCGACTGTGGCGTGGACTGGCTGCAATCGTCGGTCCGGTCATGCGCAAACTCAGTGATCTGGCGATGCGCCCGTACAACGGCCTCGAACAGGCATATTTGCGCGTGCTTCCGGGCGCTCTGAGGCGGCCGGCTTTCGTCCTCGGGCTTGCGGCTGCGGCTTTCGCCGCCAGCATGTCGGCGCTGCCGCTGCTCGGCACCGATCTGATCCCGCAATTGGCGCAGGACCGCTTCGAGGTGACGGTGAAATTGCCGCCGGGCACGCCCCTGCGCGATACCGATGCGGTCGTACGCGAATTGCAGCAAATGCATACCGACGATGCCGGGATCAAACAACTGTACGGCGTCAGCGGCAGTGGAACCCGGTTGGACGCCAGTCCGACCGAAAGCGGCGAGAACATCGGCAAATTGACGGTGGTGATGGGGGGGGAAGCCAGCGAAGCGGAATTGACCGAGCGTTTGCGCGAAAGCGTCTCGCGCTATGCGGGAGCCCAGGTCGACTTCGGGCGCCCAGAATTGTTCAGTTTTTCGATGCCGCTGGAAATCGAACTCAGCGGTCAGGATCTGCCTGGCATCGAACGCGCAGGGCAGCGCATGGCGGCATTGCTGCGCGAAAACGCCCATTACGCCGACGTCAAGTCGACGGTGGAGCAGGGATTTCCGGAAATTCAAATCCATTTCGATCAGGAGCGCGCGGGCGCGCTCGGCCTGACCACGCGCCAGATCGCCGACGTTGTTGTCAAGAAGGTGCGTGGCGATGTCGCAACCCGTTACAGCTTCCGCAGCCGCAAGATCGACGTGCTGGTCCGCGCCCGTGAGAGTGATCGCGCCTCGGTCGACAGCATCCGGCGGCTGATCGTCAATCCTGGCAGCGCCAGCCCGGTGACTCTCGACTCGGTCGCCGACGTAGTCGCGACCGTGGGGCCGAGCGAGATCCATCGCGCCGACCAAGTCCGGGTCGCGATCGTATCGGCGAATCTGCGCGGCATCGACCTGGGCACTGCGGTCCGTGAAGTGCAGGCGATGGTCGCTCAAGCCAATGATGCAGGCGACGGTCTGGGGGCTGGCATCGGCATGCACATCGGCGGGCAGGGCGAGGAGCTCTCGCAATCCCTGCGATCGCTGTTGTTCGCGTTTGGCTTGGCCATCTTCCTGGTCTATCTGGTCATGGCCTCGCAGTTTGAATCGCTGCTGCATCCTTTCGTCATTCTGTTCACCATTCCACTGGCGCTGGTCGGCGCGATTCTCGCATTGCTGCTC
>SSEV01000152.1 GCA_008015095.1 Lysobacteraceae bacterium
GCCCATCTCGCTGCCGCCGCAGTCGGCGGGAACCGTCATCCCCAGCAGGCCCAGCTCGCCGAGCTTCCGGTTCGGTGGGCCTGAGCTACGGCGCGCATTCCAATCTGTGCGTCAACAATCTCTACGCCAACGGCAACGACGCGCAGCGGGCGAAGTACCTGCCCAGGCTGTGCAGCGGCGAGTGGAAGGGCGCACTGGCGATGAGCGAACCGGGCGCCGGCTCCGACGTGGTCGGTTCGATGAGCTGCCGCGCCGAGCTGAAGGGCGGCGTGTGGATCGCCAACGGCAACAAGATGTGGATCACCAACGGCCCCGAGGCCGACGTCCTCATCGTCTACATGCGCACCGCCAGCCGCGAGCTGGGCAGCAAGTGCATGACCGCCTTCATCGTCGAGAAGGGGATGCAGGGCTTTTCCACCGCACAGAAGCTGGACAAGCTGGGCATGCGCGGCAGCAACACTTGCGAGCTGGTGTTCAAGAACTGCGAGATCCCGGCTGCGAACGTGCTCGGCGAGGTCAACAACGGGGTCAAGGTGTTGATGAGCGGTTTGAACACCGAGCGTCTGGTGCTGACCGGCGGGCCACTGGGCCTGATGCAGGCGGCAATGGACGTCGCCCTGCCCTATGTGCGCGAACGCCGCCAGTTCGGCCAGGCGATCGGCACCTTCGGCATCATGCAGGCCAAGATCGCCGACATGTACACCGCATTGCAATCCAGCCGCGCATTCGCCTACCAGGTCGCGCGCGACTACGACGCCGGACTCAAAAGCCGGATCGACGCGGCCAGTTGCCTGCTGCACGCCTCCGAGGCGGCGGTCCAGGTCGCTCTGGAGGCGATCCAGACCCTTGGCGGCAACGGCTATATCAACGAGTATCCGACCGGGCGCATCCTGCGCGACGCGAAGCTCTACGCGATCGGCGCAGGCACCAACGAAATCCGGCGCATGCTGATCGGCCGCGAGCTGTTCAACGGCAATAGCTGAGCGACGCGCTCGATCGCGCGCACCAAAGGGAGCCGAAGTCGAGCGCGCCGCGTCCGCAGGTAGCGATCGCTGCGACTTCCACGCAGCGCTCGATGGGTTTCGCACGACGTGCGCGGAACCCGTTACATTGCGCACACCCTCGACAGGATCGTCGCGTCGCAAGATGTCAGCCCACTCCCGTCCCCTGCGCATCCTCGGCACCGGCGTTTCCACGCCGGCGCGATGGATCGACAGCGCCGAGCTGGACACGCGGTTCGGCCTCGCCCCGGGCACGATGCGGGCGCGCACCGGCGTGACCCGCCGTGGTCTTGAGCCCACGCGCAACGCTGCCGAAGTCTCGGCCGAGGCCGCCACCGCAGCCTTGCGCGCGGCGGGGTTGCGAACGGACGATCTCGACGCGCTGATCTGCGCCAACGCCAGTCACGATCAGGCCATGCCGTGCAATGCGGCGCTGCTCCACCGCGAGCTTGGAATGCACCGTGTTCCCGCGTTCGACATCAACGCCAGTTGCATCGGCTTTCTCGCCGCGCTGGATCTGATCGGCAGCCTGCTGGCAAGCGGACGTTACCGGCGCGTGCTGCTGAGTTCGTGCGACCTCGCTTCGCGCGCGCTCGACCCGGGCGATCCCGATACCTTCGGCCTGTTCGGCGATGGCGCGGCGGCGGCCGTGCTCGATGCCGGCGACGACGATGACGAACGCAGACCGGCCCTGCTCGCCGCACGCTTCGAAACCTGGTCGGACGCCGTGCATGCCTGCGAGATACCGGGCGGGGGATCGCGTCTCACGCCCGCACGTTACGTCGGCGATTATCGCGATGTGTGCACGTTCCGCATGGACGGCAAGCGGCTGTACCGCACCGCCGCGTTGCACTTCGACCGTTTCGTCGCCGAATTGCTCGACGAGGCCGGCGTCGGACTCGCGCAGATCCGCAGGGTCGTGCCGCATCAGGCTTCGCGGCTGGGCATGGAGCATATTTTCAAACGTCTCGGCCTGCCGCGCGATCGCATCGAAGACATCTTCGCCGAGCATGGCAATCAAGTATCGGCGTCGCTGCCGACCGCCCTGCATCACGCCCTGAGCGAGGGCCGGCTCGAACGCGGCGACATCGCCTTGCTGCTTGGGACCGCGGCGGGCGTGACTTTGGGCGGCGCGGTCTTGCGGATATGACGATGCGCGCGCAGGGCCCGGCGTTCCCGCGCACGGCGCTGACCGTACTTCGGGTCGGACATTGCACGCATTTGGAATGCATGGCCCTGCGCGGCGGCGCGTGGCGCAAGGGCGTCTTTCCCGCACTGGTCGGATTGATCCGTCATCCGGCTGCGGGCGCGATCCTGTTCGACACCGGTTACGCCGAGCATTTCTTCGCCGCGACCGCGCGTCTTCCCGAGCGGATGTATCGCTGGGCCACGCCGACCGTGTTGCCGCCTTCCGAGTGTTTGGGAACGCAGCTGGCGCGGCATGGGATCGCCATGCACGAGGTGCGCGCCGTATTCGCATCGCATTTGCATGCCGACCATATCGCAGGCTTGCGCGACCTGCCGCGGGCCGCCATCTGGTGCGCCGATGCTGCGGTCCGTTTCGCAAGAACATCGGGACGCATCGCCAGGTTGCGCCGCGCCACCCTGCGCGCGCTGTTGCCGGGCGATTTCGCCGCACGTCACGTAGCCATCGAACACTTGCCGCGCGCGCCGTTGCCGCACGCATGGCGCGTGCTGGGCGAAGGCCATGATCTGCTTGGCGACGGCAGTCTGCGCGCTCTGCCTTTGCCGGGCCACGCGCGCGGCCATTACGGCCTGCTTCTGCGCAACCAAGACGATCGCGAATATCTGCTCGCAGGAGATGCGCTGTGGCGGTACGACGCGACGCGCGGGCCGCTGTCGCCAGCATGGCCGGTGCGCCTGCTCGCCGACGACTGGAACGCGCTGCATGCGACCTTGACCGGGCTGCGCGCGATTCACGCGGACGGCGCTGGGGATGACGGCGACGATGACCGCGACAACGAGCGCCGTCGCGACGACGGCCGCTGCATCCTGCCTTCGCACTGCGCCGCGAGCTATGCGCGGCTGCCCGACACGGTGAGAGGTACGCCGTGAAACTGCTGCTCACCGGCGCTTCCGGGTTCATCGGCGGACGCTTCATGCAACGTCATCGCGACACGCCCGGATTGGAATTGCTCGGCATCGGACGGCGCCGGATCGACGCGCCTGATTACCGTTCGATCGATCTTTCGAAACCATTCCTGCTTGATATCGCTGTCGATGTGGTCGTCCACGCCGCGGCGCTGTCTTCCCCATTCGCGCCGCGCCGCGAGTATCTGCGCAACAACATCGAAGCGACCCGGCGCATCGTCGATTGGTGCCGGGCGCATGGCAGGCCGAAGCTGGTCTACATTTCTTCCAGTTCGGTGCAGTATCAGCCGCGCGATCAGTTCGGCATCCGCGACGACGACCCGATCGGCCCGCGCTTCGCCAACACTTATGCCGAAACCAAAGCCGCGGGCGAAACGCTGGTGCGCGAATACGAAGGCGCATGGACCATCCTGCGCCCGCGCGCAGTGTTCGGGCCGGGCGATACGGTGCTGTTCCCGCGTCTTCTGGCTGCGGCGCGGCGCGGCAAACTGCCGCGGATCGTGCGCGACGGCAAGCCCGCAGTGGGCGATTTGATCAGCGTCGATGCGTTGGTCGATTACATGCTGCGCGCGGCGCAACGGCCGCAAGCGGTCGGCGCCTTCAATCTGAGTCATGGCGAGCCGGTGGTGATGCTGGACTTCCTCGCCGAGACCTTCCGTCGCCTTGATCTGCCCCCGCCGCAACGCGAAGTGCCTTATCGGTTCGCGCGCATGGCCGCGCATGCCGCGGAACTGCTCTGGACCGTTTTGCCGCTCCGCGGCGAACCGCCGGTCACCCGTTTCGGGGTGGACGTGCTTGCCTTCAGCAAGACCTTCGATATCTCACGCGCGCGCGCGGTCCTCGGCGCGCCGTCGCAGACCCTTGCCGAAGGTCTGGAGACCTTCATCGCCTGGCAGCGGGCGCAGGCATGAGCGCGCTCACCACGGCGATCATCGCATCCGCCTGGCCGCTGTGCGAAGCCTTGCGACAGCTCGGCGCCTGGCGCGTCTTACGCGCGATGCCGCGCCCGAACGCGCAAGCATCCGGCGGCATCGCATGGTTCGCGGATGTCGACGTATTGCAAGCGGTGCGCGGCGGAGATCCTACGCTCACCGACACCCTGTCGTGGAATTTGCGCGAACTCGGCCGACATGGCGCGCGCCTGCACTGGCTGCTGGACGAGGACGACCACATCGCACGCGACGCGGCGGAAACGGCTTTGGCCGCATCACCCACGTTGCGCGCGCAAGTGCGTATCGCATGGCACCCCCCCTGCCCGTGCGGCATGAACCCGAAACTCTTCAAACTCGACCGCGCGTTGTCCGGTTGCCCGGGCGATATCGTCATGGTGCTCGACGACGATGCGCGCCTGCCCGTTTCCACGCTGGAAGCTTTGCGCCACGCGCTGCGTACACCAACCGCGAGCGGCGCAGCGACATCGATGACCGATGCGGGCAACGCCGTATCGATCGCGACCGCATTGCCCGCCTATCTGCCCGCGCATAATCTCGCATCGCGCTGGCTCGCCGCGTTCGTCAACGACAACGCCGCCCTGACCTATCTGCCGCCGCGACGTCATGGCTCGCCGACCATCAACGGCATGGCCTGGGCGATGCGCCGCGATGCGCTCGATGCGATCGGAGGATTCGAGCCGCATTTGCGGCATCTCACCGATGATCTAGCGATGGCGCGGGCCGTGCTTCGGGTCGGCGGTCATATCGAACAGCGCAGCGAGCCGGTATGGATGCGCACCGAATTGGCGGGGATCGGCGCCTATCGCCGTCAGATGCATCGCTGGATGCTGTTCGCGAAGCTGCTGTTCGCGACGCAGCCCCGCGCCTTGCGCCTACGCATTCTGTTCGGCCAGGCGCTACCGGTCGTGTTGCCCCATGTCGCCGTGGCCGCGTGCTGCATAGCGCCTGACGCGGCGGCGGCCGCGCTCGCTGTCGGCGCGCTGACGCATCTGTACGGACGTGCGGCGCTGCAACGCGCCTGCACCGCAACACGGCGTCCGCTGCATCCCCTGGCGTCGTTTTCCGCGGCGGCCCTGCTGCCGCTGCATCTGCTCCACGCCTGGCTGGCGCCGCGAATCCGTTGGCGCGAGCACCGCTATCGGGTCTACGCCGAAGACCGCTACGAGGAATTGCCTTGACCGTTCGTCCACGCGTCGCGTTTCTGACCGGGCAGAGCGATCCTGGCCGTTGCGCCCTCTCTCCAGCGCAGCATGCATTCCTGGAAGGGCTGACACTGCCAGAAA
>SSEV01000214.1 GCA_008015095.1 Lysobacteraceae bacterium
AGCCCCCCCCCTGACAAAGCGGCCCCGCAATACGGCCGCTGGTGGCGTGGCCGCATCGCCCTGTATGTCCTTGCGTGGGTTGCGGCCATTGTCCTGTCGATCGGGCATGTCCCTGCAACGGCAGCTGCTGACCAGGAGCGTCACATCCTCGTGTTGGGTCGGATCAGCGACGATCCTCGGTTGCATTACGAACAGCTCAAGCCACTGCTCGATTACATCGTCCCGCGGATGCGCGATGTAGGGATTCGGGAAGGACGGGTGTTGATGGCCAGGGATCCCCAGCAGATGGCGAGTTACTTGCGCCGCGGCCGGGTCGACTGGGTCACCGAAACCGCGGCCACCGCGATGCTGTTGCAGGCGCGCGGCGGGGCTCAGCCCCTGTTGTTGACCGAGCGTGACGGAGTGAGCCAGTACCGCACCGTGTTTTTCACGCGTCGCGACAGCGGCATCGAAAGTTTGCAGGATCTGCGCGGCCACAGCGTGGCTTTCCAGAACAACGCCTCCACCAGCGCCTACTTCGTTCCTTCGATCGAGTTGCTGCGCCGCGAACTGCCGCTGAGTCTGCTGCTCTCGCCGATGGACAAGCCTTCGCAAGGGACGGTGGGTTATCTGTTCGCACGTTCCGAATTGAACATCGCCGCCTGGGTGCACAAACGCATGGTCGATGCCGGGGTGATGAGCGATATCGACTGGAACAATCCAGCGCGGATCCCCGACGCCTATCGCGGCGATCTCGCCGTGATCCATATCAGCGAACCGGTGCCGCGCGCGCTGGAGATGGTGCGTGGTGATCTGGCGCCCGAGGTGCAGGCCCGCTTGCGCGAGGTTCTGATTGAGGCGGCGAACGATCCGCGCGCACGCGACGCGCTGCGGCATTTTTTCCGTACCACGCGGTTCCTGCCGATCGAGGCTCAGACGCGTACGGCGCTTGATCGCCTGCGCGCCGGCGTGATCCGGGTGAGGACGGAGGTGGAATGAACTTCCTGCGCGGTCTTCAGGCCAAATTCGTCGTCGTGATCAGCGTGGCCATGCTGACCATGCTGGCGGTGGTCGCGCTGATGTGGCAGAGCCAGAACCGGAATCAGGACGAAGTGTTGCGGTTGAGCCAGGAAGCGACGCACACGCTCGTGTTCGACCGTCTGCGCCAACGCGGCGAGGCGCAAGTGGCGCAAACCGCCGATCTGCTGGTCAATCCGATCTATTATTTCGACCTCGATACGATCGGCGCGACCACTCGCAGCATCCTGTATCAGGACGATGTCGATTACGTGCTGGTCTACGACGCCAAAGGCGATATCGTCCATGATGGCTCGGGCGACATCCCGAGTTTCGGTCAACGGATGCGCGATCCGCTGGCGAAGCGCATCGTCGGCGCGCCAGGGTTGCTGGTGCAGTCGACCAAGAAGGTGATGGATGTCTCGACGCCTATCATGCTCGGCGACCAACGTTTGGGGGGAGTGCGGATCGGGTATTCCTTGGACAAGATCCGTGCCGAGGAAGCGCACGTCAGCAAGGAGATGACCGGCCATCTGCGTGAAGTCGGCAACCGTCATTTGGCGCTGATCGCGTTGTTGCTGATGTTGCTGTTGGCGATGGCGGTGATCGTGGGGTTCGTGTTGCAGCGCCAGCTGGTTCGTCCGATCCGCTTGCTCTCCGACGCAGCACGTCAGATCGAGGCCGGCAATTTCAATACCGAACTGCCTACGACCTCGCGCCAGGACGAGATCGGCAATCTGATCCGCGCGTTTGACCGCATGGCCGATAGCATCGTGCGGCACGATCGCGATATGCGCCGCATGGCCTATACCGATTCGCTGACCGGGCTGTCGAATCGGCTTGCGTTCCGCGAGGCGCTGGATCACAGATTGATGCAATTGCGTGGCGTCGGACGGCAGCTCGCGCTGTTGTTCGCCGATATCGACGATTTCAAGCGGGTCAACGACACTCTGGGTCACGATGTCGGCGACGATGTCCTGATCCAGTTCGCTAACCGTATCCGCGAGGCGGTTGAGCGGATCGGCGGCCAAAGCGGCCAGTTGGCCCGGTTCGGCGGCGACGAATTCGTGATCCTGCTCCATGGCGATGGCGAGCAGGGCGACATCCGTGCTCATGCGGCGCATCTCGCCGAAACCCTGGTCGCCGAACTGAGCCGGCCGATCGTGGTCCAGGACCGGCAGGTGTTTCTCGGCACCTCGATCGGCATCACGCTGTTCCCGGAGGACGCCTCCGGCGCGACCATGCTGATGAAGAACGGCGACATCGCCATGTATCAGGCCAAGGTCGCCGGCAAGAATTGCTATCGCTTCTACAGCCGGGCGATGGATCAGGCGGTTTCGCGCCGGGTACGGATCGAACAGGATCTGCGCGGCGCATGGGAGCGCGGCGAACTCGCGGTCGCCTATCAGCCGGTGTATCGGCTCGCCGGCAAGCGCCTGGTCGGCGCCGAGGCATTGTTGCGCTGGCAACATCCAGTGCACGGGCAGGTTGCGCCGTCGGTCTTCATCGACGTCGCCGAGCAGACCGGACTGATCGAGACCATCGGTCCCGCCGTGATCCGCGCCGCGTGCAAAGACGCTGCTCGCTGGCGCGAGCAGTGCGCGCTAGATGACGACATTTTCGTTTCGATCAACGTCTCGCCACGGCAGCTGCGCAGCGGGGACTTCCGCGAGCAGGTCATCCACGCGCTCGAAGAAAGCAGACTGCTGCCTCGGCTGATGCACATCGAGCTGACCGAAACCGCGGTGATGAGCGACGAAGAACTGGCCCGCAATATCCTGGCGACCTTGCGCGGGCTCGGAGTCAAGGTCTGGCTCGACGACTTTGGCACCGGATTCTCCGGGCTCAGTCATCTGCGCCGAGTGCCGGTCGACGGCGTCAAGATCGATCGCAGCTTTATCGCCGATGTCCTGCGCGATCCGGACGATCTGGCCCTGACCACCGCGATCATCGCGATGGCGCACTCTCTTGGAATGACCGTCATCGCCGAAGGCGTCGAAAAAGAAGGCCAATACGAGCTACTGGTTGCCCGCGGCTGTGACCTGGCCCAGGGTTACTGGTTGGGTCATCCGTTATCTGCGCAGGAATTCTGCGAACTATTGAAACAACGCTGACGGATTGTCCGTCCGGCAGGCTGTGAAAGCGTAATGCGCGCGAAGCATCTTTCTCGATGGCGTATTGCCCGACGCAGCCGGCCCGGCCGTGCACGCGTTCAATGCAGCTGCTGCAGCCACATCCAGGTCATGGCGATCAGATTGCGCGAAACCGTGCCGAACGCGAAGATCGCGCCTCCGCCCGCAGCCCATGCCATCAGCATCAGCACCCCGTCGCGTTCGAGCAACGCCAGGGCGAATACCAGCAGCAGTCCGGCGAACAGGAAATTTGTGAAGGGAATCGGCAGCGCGAGCAGCAGACCGAGCAGCACCAGTTGCAGCCCGGTGAAGATCAGCGCCAGCGGATGATCGATGATCGCGATCATCCGCGGTTTGACCAGATGCTCCAACTTGCCCAGCCAGCGCGAAGCCATTCGTTCGAAACGGATCACGGTGCTGCGGTACGGGCCGCGGCGCGCGACGAAGCCGGGCAGCCAGGGTTTGCGCAACAGCACCAGAAGATGCAGACCGACCAGGATGACCAACGGTCCGCTTAATGCGCCGGCAACGCCCGGAATCGGGATGAATGCCGGCAAGGTGGCGATTAACAGCAGCATGCCGAACGTGCTGCGACCGAGGCCGCTGACGACATCGCGCAGGGCCAGATGATCCGCGGGATCGCCATCGCACAGTGCATCGAGCACGGCGCGCATGCCAAGCGGATTCGCGTCATCGGCGTCGCTAGGCTTCATCGGCGACACCCCTGGTCACGGTGGGCGTCAGAAGCAGCTTATCGATGCGTGGGCCGTCAAGGTCGACCACTTCGATCCGCCAGCCGGCCCACTCGAAGGCTTCGCCCGTATTGGGAATCCGGCCGAAATGGGCGATGACCATGCCGGCCGCCGTGTGGTAGTCGTGTTCGTCCTGCTCCGGGAGGCGGTGGCCAATCAGTTCGCGCAATTCATCCACCGGCAGCGAGCCGTCGACCAGCAGCGAGCCGTCGGAACGCTCGATCACAAGCGCTTCCGCATCCGGGGTTTCGCCCGATTGCAGGCGGCCGAGCACCGCGCCCATCAGATCGTTCACCGTGACCATGCCGGTGACTTCGCCGTATTCGTCGACCACCAGCGCCAGCGACTGCTGTTCTTCGCGGAAGATCTCCAACAGTTTGAGCGCATGGGTCGATTCGGACACGAACAAGGCCTGGCGCAAGGACTTGAACAGATCCGGCGCGCGCGCATCCAGGCTGTCGAGCAGTGATTTGACTTCGAGCACGCCGAGCACGTCGGCGTCGCTGCCACGATAGACCGGATAGCGCGAATATGGGGTCGCGCGCATTTCGGTCAGGTTTTCCTCAAGCGTCGCGGTGGCGTCCAGCCAGACGATCCGGGTGCGCGGGGTCATCATGCTCTCGACCGTACGGTCGCCCAGCCGCATGACCCGTTGCATCATGTTGCGTTCGTCGTCGTCAATCACCCCCTGCTCGTGGCTCTCGCTGACCAGCAGTTGGATCTCTTCCTCGGTGATGGCGTTGCGGGCGTCGTCGCGGATACCGAGCAGGCGCAGTACGGCGCGATTGGTCGCGCCGAGCCCGGCGACGATCGGTTTGGCGGCGCGCGCGAGCACATCCAGCGGGATGGCGACGCGGCTTGCGATGGCCTCGGGATTGGTCAGCGCTAGGCGTTTGGGAATCAGTTCGCCGAAAATCACCGAGCCGGCGGTGATCAGGGTCACTGCGGTGCCGATCCCGATCGGGCGGGCATATTCCGCAGCGGCGGGAAGCCAGGTGCCCAGCCCGCTGGCGATGGCCAAACCGATGGCCTCGCCGCCGAATACGCCGGTCAACACGCCGATCAGGGTGATGCCCACCTGCACGGTGGAGAGCAGGTTGTCGGGATGTTCGGCCAGCGCGAGGGCCTTGCGCGCGCCTCGGCTATGTTCCGACATTTGCTTCAAGCGCAGCTTGCGCGAGGTCATCAGCGCCATCTCGGACAGCGCGAAGAAACCGTTGCACAGAATGAGCGCGACGACGATCAGCAGCTCGAGCACGGCGACTCCGGCGCGAGGGATCGTTCTGCCGGCACGTGCTGGACCGCGGACGCACCTCTCGAACAGGAGCGGCCTGATCCATCACCGGTCAGCAACTCAGCAACGAAACAGGGGAGAAGGGAGAGCAGCATAAGGACCTACCGATCATAACAGGCGATGGTGATCGGGCAGTGTCGGGACAGACCCCCTGATGCACACGTCGGCACCGGGGCGCGATCGGTCATAGTGTCACGTAACAGTCACAATACGGTCCTATTCTGTTCACATTTCCGTCACGAGAGGCTTCGCGCCATGTTCTCCCTGCAGACGATTTTCGGCTCCGGCCAGCAGTTCTACGGCTTGCTGGACGAGGCCGCCGCCGCCGCCCATGAAAGCGCCCAAGCCTTGCATTCGATGATGAAAGTCACCGACCGCCAACCGGCGCTCGACGCCTTCAAGCTAGCCCGCCAGCGCGAACGGGCGGCTTCCGACAAGATCGGCAAGGCCTTGGTCGACAGCTTCATCACCCCGATCGAGCGTGAAGACATCGAAGCGCTGGGGTCGGCGCTCTACAAGATTCCCAAGCAGATCGAGAAATTCGCCGACCGCTATTCGCTGGCGATCCGCCATCTCGAAGGCATCGATTTCGCCCCCCGCGCGGCGATGCTCGAACAGGCGGCGACGGTGGTGACCGAGATGGTTCGCGAACTGCGCGATATGGATAGCGATAAGATGACCGCGCTGAACGAGAAGCTGCGCTCGATCGAGAACGAGGCCGACCGGCTGATGCTGGAGCTGTACCGCGAGATCTATTCCGGCAAGCTGGACAGCCTGCAGATGTTCCTGCTCAAGGAATTCTTCGAGATCCTGGAGAAGGCCATCGACCGCTGCCGCGAGGCCGGCGTGGTGGCCTAC
>SSEV01000186.1 GCA_008015095.1 Lysobacteraceae bacterium
GTGCACGATCGACAGCCGGTAGGAATATACCGGGCGGCCGGTCTGCTTCGGGATGAAGTAGTACATCATCCCGAGGAAACCCGCGGTCAGGAAAAAGCCCACCGCGTTGTGGCCGTACCACCACTGCACCATCGCGTCGACCGCGCCGCTGTAGACCGGGAACGAACTGGTCAGCGACACCGGGATCGCGAGGCTGTTGACGATATGCAGCAGGGCCACTGCGATGATGAAGGCGCCGTAGAACCAGTTGGCGACATAGATGTGCTTGACCCGGCGCTTGCCGATGGTGCCGAAGAACAGCACCGCATACGCCACCCAGACCACCGCGATCAGCACGTCGATCGGCCAGATCAGCTCGGCGTATTCCTTGCCCTGGGTCAGGCCCAGCGGCAGGGTGATCGCCGCGAGCAGGATGATCAGCTGCCAGCCCCAGAATACGAAGGCGGCCAGCTTGTCCGAGAGCAGCCGCACGTGGCTGGTCCGCTGCACCACGTACAGACTGGTCGCAAACAGTGCGCTGCCGCCGAACGCGAAAATCACCGCGTTGGTGTGCAATGGCCTCAACCGGCCGTAGGACAGCCATGGCACATCGAAATTCAGTGCTGGCCAGTACAGCTGGGCGGCGATGATCACCCCCACCAGCATCCCGACGATGCCCCAGACTACGGTCATCACCGAGAACTGCAGCACCACCTTGTCATTGTACGTTTCAGTCGCTGTTTGCATGGGTCATGGCCTCCGCTCGCCCGGCAGTCTAGAAACCGCAGTCGTTCCCGGACTTGATCCGGATCAAGTCCCGCGGCCGGCATGCGCAGAACGGCATGGAGCGAGGCCGAACGGGCGTTCGACCCCATGTCGTAGAGACAGGGCACGGCTGCGGAACCGTCCGTGCAGTATGGACCCGACCCGCTCGAACGGTCGAGCCCGCTTCGATGCAAGGGCTTGCGTGGGCCATCCTCCCTTGGCGCTTGGCGATGATAGGCGGTTGGAACGCTCGTCTCACCCCTTGACCAGACGCGACGACCGTTCTAGCGTGACTCGGGTCTGCGTGCTTTCTACCCAATGTGTTTCGGCCACGCATGGGAAACCGTCATCATCGACTCCCGCGTCAAGTGTCGTCGGGGTGATGCGGCACGGCTCCCAGGCACATTCCCGGCGCGATTCCGATGCGATCGAAGGATACGACTTAAGGAGGAACCTTCGGCAACGCGCATGATCGGCGGGGCACGGTCGGGG
Organism: Lysobacteraceae bacterium; assembly: GCA_008015095.1. Classification (GTDB taxonomy): domain Bacteria; phylum Pseudomonadota; class Gammaproteobacteria; order Xanthomonadales; family Xanthomonadaceae; genus Lysobacter_I. The sequence goes on from SSEV01000186.1 coordinate 1,237, forward strand.
ATCCGCCTGATGAGCGACTTACTGCGACAGCCGACGACGATGTTGGCGCATCGCGCAAATATCCACGATGCATCGACGACCGTCGCACCCGCATTCTGCATCCAGGCTTGGAGAAGCTCTGTGCCGGAGAATCCCGCATAAGACGAATACGCTCATAAGCGGAGGGCTTTCTGACCCTCTTGTTGGCTGGTTAGGAATACACGTCCGCAAAGGAGGCTGTTCACATGTACGTGCGCCTGTTGCGTTTGCTCTTGATCTGCCTGCTATGCCTGCATCTCGCCGGCTGCCCTACCCTTGGATGGTTGGTGCGCGCCAGCGCAGGGCGGGCCGCCATCACCCGGGTCGCAACCACCGAATCCACGCTCGCACGATCAAGCGGCAGCGCATTGGGATTGGCGGCGACACGTTCGGGCATCACGGTGACGCAAGCGCTCGCGATGCGGGGCGCGACAGCGGGCCTTCTGCGCGGATCCCCGATACGCTTGGCTGCGGGCGAGTCGATGCCCGTGGAGGTTTACCACGGCAATGACGTCGTTCTGCGCGCCACGCTTTCGCGACAGGGACACGTCGTCACGCTCAGCGATGGCGCAGGCGGATCGATTCGCGCCATCTCGGGCCGGGATGACGCCGTCAGGATCGTCGACCAGGCGGACAATGTGTTGGGTTCGGCCGTCGTCGACGGCGCCGAAGTGAATTTGACCGCAGCGGACGGAACCACCTCGCTTGGGCGCGACATCCTTCTGCCCGAACTCAATCAGATCAGGCATTTGGACCAGACCGGCAAGACGATCGCCATCACCGAACTGAAGACTGCCGGAACCGGTGCGAAACGCCGACTCGAGTTGCGCCTGGCTCGCGAGCTGGTCGAAGACTTGATGCGCGACCTTCAACAAGAGTCTCGTTTCGCCGATGCCGCACCGCCTCCGCAGAAACCGACGGGCTTGACGATAGAACCCGTTTCACTGATCCGTCGCGGCAACATCGGCTTGTTGCAGACCAACGTCCTTTGGGTGGCCAAATTCAGATTGCGCAACACCGGCGAACAACCCGTCGGTGTCGCGCTGGTGGAAGCGGTCGTCGCTCCGACGGACTGCCATACGGGGCGCAGCATGTACGTCGCAAGAGCATACGGTATCCATTGGGTCGATCTCGGCAATGTCTTCGATTCGCATCCGCTGGACATGACGACGATACCGCCCGGCGAAAGCATCGCCGTAAGCGCCGAAATCGCCTGCAACAGTTTCGCCAGATCGCTGTATCCGATGGTCGAGAGCCCGCTCACTGTCGAGCTGCTGGTGGACGAGGCCGGACAACGCCGGACGCTGGGTCTCGGCGTCGCATCGATCCCCCTGCGCGGGGAACGCACGCGAAAACAGCATGGGCCTTCCCGGCAAAGCGGGCCTTTGCGATTGACCGCCATACATGCGGCACGGCGATCGCAGGCCGGACTATTGCAAGGGTCTATCTCCTGGCACCTAGTCATGCGCATCGAGAACACTGTTGATGAAACTCTGTTTTTGACTGCAAGTGAATTGACGGTCGACGCGCTCAGTTGCCGCCACAATGACCCCGTTCTGACCGACGAATGGGGACTCGGTCGGATCGACCCGCACCTGCCGACCAAACCGGACGATGCAACCAGAACGACGATGTTGTCGCTGCCGGCGTTTTCGACCGCTCAGATCGCCGTCGAATTCACCTGCACAGGCGATGCCGCGAATCTGGCGCCGCAGCCGACCATGTCGCTTTCCGGCATGCTATTGATGGAGCGCGGGCGGAAATTCGAACGCATCTCGGTGAGTCTGGACGATATTCCCCTCGACATCGGCAGCGAAGCCGTCACGCCCAGGCCCAGATACTGAACGCCGACAACAATGCGAGGGCCCTCATGCCGGAGATGACCAAGGCCGAATTCAAAGCCATGTACTTCTGGTATGGCCGCGAGAAAGACGGCTGGGGCGAGGCGTACTGGGATCGGATGCTGGAACCGGAACCATCCGTGCCGATGCGCTATCTGTTCACTCCGCCCCAAAGCGAGCGGCATACGCGGATGATGATCGTGACCGACCACGCCGCGAACGAGCACCGGATGTTCTTCCTGACCGAGGAAGACGAAGAACAGTTTTTCGACAAGGGCATCGAAACCTCGTAGCTCGCCCGACTGCACGCAAGGGGTGGCCTGGACAGCGCTCGGACATGCAGCGTTCGATCAGGACAGGACTTGCGGCGTGCTCAGCACAGGCACCTGCCCACGCAGAAGCGTCCCTCCATGCCTTCAGGCGATGCGAGATCGGACAGAAACGACAGTGCAATGCCGCCGACAACCCAGCCCCAGATTTTCGGATCGCGCGATAACGCGCGCCCAGCCGGATGCGCGCCGCGCATGAGGGCAACCATGATCCACCATTCCACCACCCGCAGCGGCGCATAAATGCCGAAATACAGACGGACGACCGAAGCACCGTCGATCGAGCCGAGCAGTATCGCGACAGCCACGCCGAACAGCAGCCCCAGCATCCAGCGTACGGCGCCAAAGGCGATGGCTCTGGGAATCGTCGCGCGGGCCGGCGACAGCAGACGCAACCCCATAAAACACCACAGGGTGTACGCGAGAAATTTGACGATTGCGTAAAACAGCACGAAAGGCTCCAGTGACGACCGATCGGAACATAGAAGCGCAGGTTATCCTGCGTATGCCGGATATGCGCTGTCAATCCGATTGCATCGCTGTCGTTCTCATCGGCATGACATTCGCACGCTTATCGCCGCTGCGCGGGTCTGGCTTTAGCAGGTTCTTGAAAAACGGCCTGCCGGCGCAGTCATAGAGGGCTACGCCGACAAACAAGCGCGTAAGCGGTGGATTCGTTGTGAGCGCGTCCGGGCATGCATCGGACTCGCGACTTGACTGCGCCGGCAGGCGCCGGTGCGAATAACCGCGCAGGCCGCGAAGCGGCGAGTCAACACACACAGGAGGTGTTTTTTCAATAAGCTCTTAAGACCACTCCCCGAAGCATCTCCCACGGAGATACCGTCAACGCGGCAGTGTGCGCGCCCAGCGAAGCAGATGGGGGCTGACGCTGCACATCGCCATGATCAGCGTCACCGAGAAATACACCGAGAACGCGAACCAGAACGCCATGGTATGTTCACGCTCGATTCCACGTCCACGTGGGACGGGCAACACCCCGGTATCGATGCCGCGCGCCATCGTTGCGATACCGATGGCGACGAAGATCAGCAAAAATGCCGTGATCAAAAGCGATTTGCCCAGACCGATGCTTTCCGTCTTGGGGATGTACGCCCGCCCGGTCTTTACCCGCCAGACGGCGACGGACACCAGCGCTGCCGTGGCCGCGAAAATCATCGTCGTCAGCGCGATGGCGGATATTCCGATCATGTCGTAGCAGATGCTTCGTCCCGCTTGCAGACGCGGTTCACATCCTGCTATTGCAAAACAGATTTTGTCAATCGAGACACCAGCGAGCTTCGCGCACGCTTTACCTATGAAGGCACACCCGGCCGGATTATCTTGATTGACGTTGTTGCCGCGAGCGACGGCCCACCAAACCGTTTACCCGCAGAAATTGACCGTGAACGCCCGCCCTCAAAGCCGCATGTTAGTGACCATGGCCTGGACATCACGCTGCGCAAGATGCCCACCGAAAAAAGGTTCTTCACCCAAGTCCGGGGAATGCAGCTCGGATCTTCAGGAAGAAGTAGGCATCATCGCGGTAGCCGTAGGCCATGCGCTTGATGACCTTGATCTTGTTGTTGATGCCCTCGACCAGGTTGGTCCCCAACGACCAGCGGCAGTGAGCCAGGATGCCCAGCAGGTAGGGTTCCAGTCGTTGGACGAAGACCCGCAGCGGCTCCAGCCCAC
>SSEV01000021.1 GCA_008015095.1 Lysobacteraceae bacterium
CTCCCCGGAAGAGGAATTCGCGATGGAGCACCGCAACAAGGCCTGATCCGGCGCCCTCCCCCGCGTCGTCCTCCCCTCCCCACGTTTCCTCCATCGCCACAATCACGGATCCGCCATGCCCGCACCGCTGAGCTTCGCCGAACTCAAACGCGCTGTCGCCGACGGCGCCATCGACACCGTCGTCGCCTGCATGATCGACATGCAAGGCAGGCTGATGGGCAAACGCTTCCAGGCCGAGTACTTCGTGGAATCGGCGCACGAAGAGACTCACGCCTGCAACTATCTGCTCGCCGACGACATCGACATGGAGCCGGTGCCCGGCTACAAAGCTGCGAGTTGGGACCGCGGCTACGGCGATTTCGTGCTCAAACCCGATCTGAGTACCCTGCGCCGCGTGCCTTGGCTGGAAGGCACGGCGCTGGTGCTGTGCGATGTGCTGGATCACCATCACCACGACCTGCCGCACAGTCCGCGCGCGATTCTTAAGCGCCAGGTCGAACGGCTGCGCGAACGCGGCTGGGTGGGCATGTTCGCCTCGGAGCTTGAGTTCTACCTGTTCGACGAGACTTACGAGGCGTTGCAGGACCGCGATTACCGCGACCCGAAGACCGCGGGCCGTTACATCGAGGACTACCACATCCTGCAGACCACCCGCGAGGAGCCGGTGATGCGGGCGATGCGCAAGGGCATGCAGGCGGCGGGCATCCCGGTGGAGAACAGCAAAGGCGAATGGGGCCCGGGGCAGGAAGAGTTGAACGTGCGCTACGCCGAAGCGCTGGAGATGGCCGACCGCCATGTCATCCTCAAGAACGGCTGCAAGGAGATCGCGATCCAGCATGGGAAGGCCATTACGTTCATGGCGAAGTGGCGCTACGACCTGGCCGGCTCCAGCAGCCACATCCACAACTCACTGTGGAGCGCGAAGACCGGCAAGCCGCTGTTCTTCGATGCCAAGGCCGAGCACGGCATGTCCGATCTGATGGGTGCCTGGGTCGCCGGGCAGGTGAAGTACGCACGCGACATCACCTTCTTCCTTGCGCCCTACATCAATTCCTACAAGCGCTTCCAGGCCGGCACGTTCGCGCCGACCAAGGCGATGTGGAGCATCGACAACCGCACCGCCGGCTTCCGCCTGTGCGGCGAAGGCGGCAAGGGCATCCGCATCGAATGCCGCATCGGCGGCGCCGACCTCAATCCGTATCTGGCCTTCGCCGCGCTGATCGCCGCGGGTCTGGCCGGCGTCGACGAGAAGCTCAAGCTCGGCAAGCCGCATGCGGGCGATGCGTATCGCGGCGAGTCGTTGCCGGAAGTCGCCAAGACCCTGCGCGACGCAACCGAGGCGTTACGCGGATCGAAGATGCTGCGCAAGGCTCTGGGCGGCGAAGTCATCGACCATTACGTCCACACCGCGGAATGGGAGCAGTTCGAGTACGACCGCCGGGTCACCGACTGGGAACTGCGGCGCGGTTTCGAGCGTTACTGATCGGGCGCACGATGATTCTGAATACGCTGGAAAACGGGCGGTCGAAACGAACTCGACCGAAACGCAATTGAAGAGGCGCGCATGTCCGATCTGATCCGATTGATCTCCCCCGTCGATGGCAGCGTCTACGCCGAACGCCGCTGCGCCGACGACGCCGCGATCGCCGATGCGCTCGCGATCGCGGCCGAAGCGCAACGCCAGTGGCGTCGCGAACCGATCGGTCATCGTGCGATGTATTGCAGCACCGCCGTAGACGCGATGCTGTCGATGCGCGATGCGATCGTGCCCGAGCTGGCCTGGCAAATGGGTCGGCCCGTACGCTACGGCGCAGGCGAATTGCGCGGCTTCGAAGAACGCGCACGTCATATGATCGCGATCGCCGAGGACGCGCTTGCCAAAGTCGAACCGGGCGAAAAACCTGGTTTCCACCGCTATATCCGCCGCGAACCGCTGGGCACGGTGCTGGTCATCGCGCCTTGGAACTACCCTTACCTGACCGCGGTGAATTCGGTGATCCCGGCGCTAATGGCTGGCAACGCGGTGATTCTCAAGCATGCGGCGCAGACCCTGTTGGTGGGCGAGCGCTTCGCGCGTGCGTTCGAAATCGCCGGTCTGCCAGCTGGGCTGTTCCAACATCTGGTGATGGATCACGGACAGACCGCACGCGTGATCGCTTCGGGCAAGGTAAGGCAGGTGAATTTCACCGGCTCGGTCGCCGGCGGCCGCGCGATCGAAGCAGCCGCAAGCGGCCACTTCCTCGGCGTCGGACTCGAGCTCGGCGGCAAGGATCCGGCCTATGTCCGCTCGGATGCGGATCTTGGATTCGCAGTCGAAAATCTGGTCGACGGCAGTTTCTTCAATTCCGGGCAGAGCTGCTGCGGCATCGAACGCATCTATGTCGACCGCAAGGTCTATCGCGAATTCGTCGATCGATTCGTGCACTTGACCGAGGCCTACGTGCTCGGAAACCCGCTGGAGGAAACGACCACGCTCGGCCCGCTGATCAAAACGTCCAGCGCCGAGTTCGTGCGCGGACAAATCGCCGAAGCGCTCGCCAAGGGCGCCAGGGCGCTGATCGACGCGAGGCGCTTCAGCGCCGACGCGCAGGGCACGCCTTACATGGCGCCGCAAGTGCTCGTCGATGTCGACCATTCGATGTCGGTGATGCGCGATGAAAGCTTGGGCCCCGTGGTCGGGTTCATGCCGGTCGACGACGACCAGGAAGCGATCGCGCTGATGAACGACAGCCCTTACGGCCTGACCGCGTCGATATGGACCGCCGACGCCGACGCCGCGGAACACATCGGCGACGCCATCGAGACCGGGACCGTTTTTATGAACCGCTGCGATTATCTCGATCCGGCGCTGGCCTGGACCGGCGTCAAGGACACCGGCCGCGGCGCGACCTTGTCGCGCATCGGTTACGAAACACTGACCCGACCGAAATCCTTCCATCTCCGTCGCGAGATCCCCGCATGAGCGCACGCGCCAACTGGAACTACCCCACCACCGTACGCTTCGGCGCCGGACGCATCGCCGAACTGGCCGAGGTCTGCGCCACGCATGGCATCCGTCGGCCATTGCTGGTGACCGACGCAGGACTGGCGAGCGCGCCGATCACGCAAGACGCGCTTGAACGCCTGCGCGCGGGCGGATTGCAGGCGGCGCTGTTCGCCGATCTCAAGCCCAATCCGGTCGCGGCCAATCTCGACGCCGGTTTGCGCGCCTATCGCGAAGGCGGCCACGACGGTGTAGTCGCCTTCGGCGGCGGCAGTGGACTGGACACCGGCAAATTGATCGCGTTTATGAGCGGACAGACCCGACCTGTCTGGGATTTCGAGGATATCGGCGACTGGTGGACACGCGCCGATGCCGATGGCATCGCGCCGATCATCGCGGTGCCGACCACCGCAGGCACAGGCTCCGAAGTCGGCCGCGCGGGTGTGCTCACCGACGAGATCACGCATACCAAGAAAATCATCTTCCATCCGAAGATGATGCCGCGCGTGGTGATCTGCGACCCCGCGCTGACCGTAGGCATGCCCGCGAAGATCACCGTCGGCACCGGAATGGACGCGCTCTCGCACTGTCTCGAAGCCTATTGCGCGCCGGGCTTCCACCCGATGGCCGACGGCATCGCGGTGGAGGGCATGCGTCTGGTGGCGCGTGCGCTGCCGCGCGTCTGCGCGCACCCGGACGATCTGGACGCGCGCGGCGAGATGATGGCCGCGGCGGCGATGGGCGCCACCGCGTTCCAGAAAGGCCTCGGCGGCATGCACGCGCTGTCGCACCCGGTCGGCGCGCTGTTCGATACGCATCACGGGATGACCAATGCGGTGTTCATGCCTTACGTGCTCGCTTTCAATCGCAGCGAAATTGCGCAACGCATCGCCCGGCTCTCGGCGTATATCGGCCTGCAGCGCGCCGACTTCGCCGGGTTCCTCGACTGGATATTGGAACTGCGCGCTACGCTCGGCGTACCGCACACCTTGCCGGAACTCGGCGTCGATCCGTCACGCGCCGCCGAGATCGCGCCGATGGCGGCGGCCGATCCATCCGCGGGCGGGAATCCCTTGCCGTTCGATGCGCGCGCCGCCGCGCAGGTATTCGAAGCCGCGTGCGAGGGGCGGTTGTAGACCGATAGATTCGGCTTGCAGCGGCTTGAACGGCCCGTTCAAATCTCTCCTCCGCGAATGAAGTCCGAACTTCGGTGAAGCAGATGTCGCACCCGCCGGAGAGCGACAGCGCGACAGGAAACAAACTCACGATATCGCCGGGAATGAGATCTCCGCCGTGGCGGTCGATGGCCGGTACGGCGATTCTTTCAGTAACAGCCCAGTCCGGCGACGATCAACGCACGAATCGCCCGCTGCACGCTGGCGGCGCGGGCCGCGTCATATTCGAAACTGTCCTCGTCCATATAGATGCGCTGGCTGATTTCCAACTGCACCGCATCGATCCCGTTCGCAGGGTCGCCGTAATGCCGGGTGATGTAGCCGCCCTTGAACCGGCCGTTGACCACCCAGCCGTAGTCGTTCTGCGCCTGCAATGCCGCTTCGATCCGAGATTGGCGTTCGTGGCCGCAACTTGCTCCCGATGCGGTGCCGAGATTCAGATCGGGTAATCGCCCCTCGAACAGGAATGGACATTCGCCACGGATGGAATGCCCTTCCCATAGCAGCACGCGATCGTGCGCCGTGCGCAGGCGCGCCAACTCGTCGTTCAGCGCATCATGATACGGACGCCAGTAAGTCTCGACGCGCGCCGCGATCTCTTCGGCATCGGGTTCCTGGCCCGGCACATACACCGGCTCGCCGCTGAACTGCACCACCGGACATAGGCCCGTGGTGTTTTGCCCAGGGTAAAGCGACACATCGTCCGAAGAGCGATTGAGATCGATCACGTAGCGCGAGAATCTCGGCGCCAGCATCGACGCGCCCAGATCGTGCGCGAAGGCATAGAGACGCGAGATATTCCAATCGGTGTCCGGCGCCCGCCGCGCACGCGGCGTCATCCGCGCAGCCAGTGGGCCGGGAATTTCACTGCCATCGTGAGGCAGACTGATCAGCAGCGGCGCGCTGCCGCGGTGTAAGGTGCAGACGTCCATGCCGGCGAGTGTACCGGTATGGGCCGCATTCGAGCCATGCGTTCATCTGCCGATGCGGTTTTCAGATATTCCTCACCTCTCACGCACAGGGATGACGCGCTCGCCAAGCAGGCGCCTGCGCGCTTGACGGCGTCGCAGACGCAGACCTAGTTGAGTCTGCGATGCCCGAACAACACCAGAGTGGCGTTGTTCGGGCATCCCTTAACGGAGCCCCCTCAGGACTTCACCTTGCAGGTATTCACGCCGAGCAGGGTGTACAGCGGGCACCAGCCCATGAGCGAGGTGAACAACGGCACGATGCCAATCAGGCCGAGATACTTCATCGGCGCCTCCAGCACGAACAGCAGGCTGAGCAGGCCGAGACCGATGACGATACGGAGGATCTTGTCGATGGAACCGACGTTCTTTTGCATGGGAAGTCTCCATTGGGTTGTCCGACGGGAGACAGCATATGCGCCGCCGCCATGGGACTCAGTGACCTTTGTCACCGGCCCTCTCGCCGGCAGCCAGGGCGCGCACCCCCTCGGCGTCGGCGATCCGCACGCCCGAACGCGACAGTTCGACCAGCCCCTGCTCGGCCATCTGGCCCAGGGTACGAGTCACCATCTCGCGCACGCTGCCGATCTCGTCGGCGATCTGCTGATGGGTCATGGCGATACTGAGAAACCCCGCATCGGCGCGTTCGACCAAGAATTCGCCGATCCGGCGGTCCAGACGATGGAACGCCAAGCGCTCCACGCGCTCCATCAGCCCGGCCAGTCGCTCGGACAAGGTCGCGAACAGAAACCCGCGGAACGCCGGAGACTCGGCGATCATGCGCTGGAACAGCGACGCGGGCACCATCGCCAACCGCAAAGCGCCCTCGGCCGCACCATCGGCGCTGTAATCCGAACCACCGAGCAGACAACTGGAGGTGAGCACGCAGGTTTCGCCGCGCGCGACTCGATAAAGCACGATCTCGCGCCCGGCCTCGGAACGCTTGAACACCTTGACCGCGCCTTGCAACACCAGCGGCAGGCCGCCGCAACCCTGATGCTCGCCAAAGACCATGGCGCCGTCGCGGAACTCATGCACCGCACTCGCGGCCATCACCGCCTCACGTAACGCCGCAGGCAGTTCCTGCAACAGGGGATACGCCGCACTCAGGGTCTGCGCCAAGGCCTGCTCGTGCTGCGCCCCGCCCATCGTCATACAAACCGCTCCGGGCGGTAGGGCGCCGAAGTGCGCTCAAAGCCTAGAGAAACTGACATAGGATCAATCGAATCCTGAGCACAGGGCCGGAGGGGCATCGTCTCACAAGAGGCTGAGATATTGCATTGTCTTGAGGGGCGACTGGCACGGATTGACAAACATTTCACCTTGATTGGAAGCTGAGCCCTTGATTCCGTGCCCGCCGCATCCCAAAGCGGCTCATCTTCTCCGGACCAGCCTGGAAAGAATAACAAATGGACCCCAGTTCAGGATCGTTTTCGTTGAAAGTTTGGGCGGTAAAACAGCTTCTGAACTTGTACAACAAGTTGCCCATTACTTGGCAAGAAACTATGCAACGTTCCACGCCATCGATGTTTATGTTGGCCGCCCTTGTCTTCGCCTTTGTGGCCTCAGCCTTCGCAGTGTTTGGCAATGATATGTGGTTGCTACTGGTCGCCATTACGGCCGTTTGCTCGCTGATATCGTCCGCACTTTTTTGGCGTAGGCACAAGATTCTCAACGAAGTCTTGTGCATCGAAGATTGGAACTTCGGACAAGAGACTTCCGAGAACGCGAAAAAACACCTGGCTTCCGCGAAAAAAGATATCCATGTGATGTGTTTCGGTTTCGGAAAGTACGCAAACACTCTAGATGTCAGCCAAGGCAGCGGTGAACAACCCCACTTGAAAAACGCATTCGAACGAGTTCTTGAACGGAGCGGAAAAATACAAATCCTTGCCATGGATCCTTTTTCCAAGGATCTGCCTGATTACACGGCCGGAGACAGCCCTGAAACAAGGGAAGCACAAGCAAGGAACCGCAGAAAAGAGATGATCAAAAATCTATGGCGACTGGCAGGAATTTCCGATGAATTCAAGACAAACTGCATTGAAATTCGGACCTATGCGCAAGCCACCGAAGCGCCACAGACATCGTTCCGGCTGTTTATGTCCGACAGTGAAAGGATCTTTCTTTCGATGTATCAGGCCCGATACCGTAAGGAAGACGCCAAGGAGAGAATCAACGAAATCGTCATCAAGAGCCCTACCGGGCCCAAAGACAACGACAAAGGGCAGTACAACCGTTCGCTGTTTGCGGGATTCAAACGACTCTTCGAATACCAGTGGGAAATCGCGCGCCCTATGCAGTTCCGCACATTAGCGCTGGACCTCAACACTACAGCCCTATCGGAAGACGAGATTACGCGCGTCGTATCGGCACTGGACGACTACTGTCTCGCGATCCACAAGAAGACTTTTGACGCATTCCTAAAAAGCGGAAAAGTGATCGCAGCGGCGATCGCCGGCAAAGACAGCATGGCTGCGATCGCGAACAAGATCGATTCTGGACAATGCGAACTCGTCGTGCCGATTATTGTCGTTGTTCCTACCGAAACAGGACAAGAACATAAACGGCTGGATACGCTCGCCAATCTGAGAAAGGCGCTCAAGAACAAAGACTGCCTGACCCCGGCAATCGTTCTGCATGATGACGGAGGCATTTGGCGGGAGGTCAACCAGGACTTTTCCGAATATTCCGACACCATCATTCCCGCCCCTTGTGTCGGATGCCACTTCTACCTGCACCTGATCCGCTCCATGATCGCCGCGAAATTGGGAATCAAGCGCGTCATTTCCGGTGATCGCGAAAAACACGGGCAGAAAATAAAACTCAATCAAACAAAAGGGGTATTGGACAGCCTGATCAGCAAGAGCAAGACCAAATATGGGATAGAACTGGAGCTCCCATTGCGCGGAATTCAGGACGACCAGGAGATATGGCGAATCCTGAGAAATTTCAACCTTACCGGCGAGAACATTCAAGATACGACCTGTCTTTTTTCAGGAAAAGGCCTGATCGTCGACAACGACGCCCGTATCACGCACGCTAATAATTATTTGGAAAGAGTCGTTTCTGCCCACTACGACGTGGCAACGAAAATCTACGGATCCGCCGAACAATCCGCATGATGGCGCGCCCGCGCGAGCGTCCGCTTCACGCGAAGGCAACGCACACCGCTGTCCTCATACAAACCGCTCCGGGCGGTAGGGCGTCGGATCGAGCGCGGGCGCGCGGCCAGCCATCAGGTCGGCGAGCATTTGCGCGCTGCCTGTGCTCATGCCCACGCCCATCATGCCGTGACCGGTGTTCATCCATACCCGGCGCAGCCCCGGCGCACGACCGATCAATGGCATATCGTCACGGCTCATCGGCCGCCAGCCGTACCAGTGCTCGCGCACTTCGGGTCCGACCGGTGCGTGCAGGTATTCGCGCGCGCCACGCTCCAACGCGCCGATGCGGCGTGCGTTGAGCGTTTCGTCGAAGCCGGAGAACTCCATCGTGCTGCCGAGCCGGAATCCGTCCTGCCATGAGGTGACGCAGACCAGACGTTCGCGCAGCACAAGCGGCCGTTTCGGCACCATGTCCGGTTTGCTGTAGGTAATCGAATACCCTTTGCCCGGTTGGATCACGCGTTTCATCCATGGCAGGCCGATGGCTTCGGCCGAGCGCGCGCTCCACGCGCCCATGGCCAATACCGCGTTGCGTGCGCGGATTTCGCCCTGATCGGTGTAAACGGCCACGCCCTCGCGATCCTCACGCAGGGCATGCAGCGGGCAATGCTCGATGATCGCTCCGCCGCGCGCTCTGATCACGCGCGCCAGTTCGGCCAGATAGCGATCGGGGCGTAATGCGGCATCGCCGGAAAAACGCAGCGCGCCAGCCACGCCTGCCTTGACCGCGGGCTCCTGCGCTTCGTAGGCCCGTCCATCGATCACTTCCGTCGCCACGCCCAATTCGCGCAGCAGCGGCAACTCGCGCTGCCCGTGCTCGAACGCACGCGGGTTGCGGAACACGTAATCCTCGCCTGCTTCGATGAATTCGCAAGCCAAATCGTAACGATCCACCCATTCGCCCAAACGCCGCCGCGAATCGTCAAGCAACGCGTATTTGCCGATGGCGCTGGTTCGCCAGTCGCGCGTGTTGCAGCGGCGGGCGAATCCGGTCAACCAGCCCCACAACACCGGATCGAAGCGCGGCTGGATGTACAGGGGCGCATCGGGCGTGAGCATCCAACGCAAGGCCTTGAGCAGGACGCCTGGCGCGGCCAGAGGCGGGGCATGACTCGGTGTGATCGTGCCGCAATTGCCGTGCGAAGCCCCGCCGCCGATAGCGCCAGCGTCGATGACGCAGACGCCGCGCCCGCTTTCCAGCAGCGCAAGTGCGGTCGCCAGGCCGCTCACGCCCCCGCCCGCAATCAGAACATCCGCAACCGTCGTTCTTCCCCCGCATCCTCACGAACATCCCGCGCGCGCTGCGGGACACGATGATTGCGATTCTACGGCCCACGGGAGCTGCGCGCATGTTTCGCGCCGCGCCGCTCAGCCGTTGTCGCCGCCATGTCTCAAATCACGCTCGACGCATCGCTGGCCATTGCAGGTAGGTCGCCGCGCGCCACAGCCATTCGGCCGGACCATAACGGAAGCGCGCCAGCCACCAGCGGCTGACAAGAACCTGCAGCGCGAACAGGGCCAGCGCGAACGCCGGCTGCCACGCGCGCGGCAGTCGCTCGAAGTATCCGAGGCCGTAGCCATAAAAAATCAACGTGCAGATCACCGACTGCCCCAGATAATTGCTCAGCGCCATCCGCCCCGCTGGCGCGGTCAGCCGCAGGGCCGGGGCCAGCGGCGAAGACAATCCACGTAAAATCCAGGCGAGATAGCCCAGGCACATCAACAACCCACCGCACATCGCCAAGCCGCCACTGACGCCGCTCACCAAATCAAGCCGATCATAGGCCTGCGTGGGCACCATCGCGAACGAGCACGACATCATGCCGAGTCCCACCGGCACGCCGATCCAGCGCAGACCTGCGAACAGTCGCTGAAAATCCTGTGGCCGTTCGATCGCCCCGCTGCGCACGAACCAGGCGCCAAGCAGGAACATGCCGAGAATCTGCCCGCCGATAAACATCAGCAAAGCCAGATTGAATACCGCGTCCGTCGCCCGCTGCGCCACCGCATCCCAATAGCCGCCGCTGCCATACGCCACACGCTGCGCATCAAGCAACTGCCGCATTTCGTCGCCCTGCTGCTGCAGGGCCTTGCTCATTTCCGCAGCGATGGTCGGCTCCAGGCTGGCGAGCCAGCCAAGCACGCCAAATCCCACCATCATCGCCACCGCGAACAGATAGCAACCGATCGCCCAATAAGGCAGTTGCCGCGATGGAACACCACGAAAGATCACCAGCATCGGGAAAGCGATCAGTGCGTACGTGGTCAGGATATCGCCCGACCAGATCAACAGGGCATGGATCAGGCCGATCAGCAGCAACGCCAGGATCCTACGCAGATACAGCATGAAGAATGGTCGCCCTGCGACTTCGGCGCGATGGCTCATCACCGCGAACCCCATACCGAACAGCAGCGAGAACAGCAGGTAGAACTTGCCCTGCACCAGGACGTAGATCGCGGCGTCGACGAGTCGGTCGGCCCCATGCAAGGCCGGGTCGAGACCGGTGACCGCCGCCAGCAGCGGCCCGACAAAGGCCTCGATATTCATCAGCAGAATGCCGAATAGCGCCACGCCGCGCAGCACATCCATGGCTTCGATGCGCTCGGCGGCGGGAATCGGTTGGAGCGACTCAGTCGAGCTCATGGCGAAATCCGGAATCGGCAGGCCGTCTATGTTCTCGCAAACGGCGCCCACCGCAAGTGCGGGATGCGAAGAACGACCTGATGGCGTCCATCGCTTGGCTTCGCCGCATGGGAGCATCGGCCACCGCCGTCGGCGGAATCGCGATCAGGCTGCGATAATGATCGGGCGCTCGCCTCTTTCGTGCATTTCGCCGATAACGAACAAGGCTTGACCCTGCCGTTGCGCCAGAGACGACACCGCAGGCAAAGCATCGGCGGCAACCGTGATCAGCAAGCCGCCATTGGTCTGCGGGTCGCACAACAGCCGCAACTTCCATTCGGGAATGGTCGGACTTGCCGACACGTCCGCGCCGTAATGCGCATAGTTTCTTTTGGCCCCGCCGGTCTGGCGACCGCTCTCGGCCAAACCCACGGCCGCTGCCATCAGAGGAATTTCGGAGATGACGACGCGCGCGGTCGTTCCCGCGCCTAGCGCCATCTCGTGCAAATGGCCGATCAACCCGAAACCGGTGACGTCGGTCATGGCGGAAACGCCCTCGACTCCCGATACGATCGCGCCGAACGAATTCAACGTCGTAACGATACCCATCGCTGCCGCGTAGTGAGGGGACGTCTCCTCGAAACCCGCGATGCGATCCTTGATGGCGGACACTACAAGACCGACACCGATTGGCTTGGTCAGCGCGATGACATCCCCGGGGCGGGACGTGCTGTTCCTCAACATCCTCCGCGCTTCGACCTGCCCGATCACCGACAGACCGAAAATCGGCTCCGACAAGTTGATCGAATGCCCACCGGCGATGGGGATTCCCGCCTCCGTGCAGGCCGATCGCGCGCCGTCCAGCACCTTCCGGATGACGTCATCGTCGAGCTTGTCGGTCGGAAATCCCAGGATGGCGGTGGCCAACAACGGTTCCCCTCCCATCGCATAGATATCGGATATCGCGTTGCACGATGCGATCCGTCCCCACAGCAGCGGATCATCGACGATAGGTGGAAAGAAATCGAGCGAAGTCAGCGCGACCTGTCCGTCACGGATGCGGAAAGCCGCGGAATCCTCGTTTCCCTCGCGACCGACGAGCAACCACGGCAACGGCTCGCTGCGATCAGGCGCGCCGCCCAATAATTGTTTCAGATGCCCGGGCGCGATCTTGCAACCGCAGCCGCCGCCCATGGTGAGATCGGTCAATCGCATAGCACCCTTCCTTGTTTGCGCTCGAAGTGCACGAGCCGTCAATACCTGATTATTTACGGATCGACTTCGTCGATACCGATGCGCAGTCTCAAAGCGCCACCGCATCGCGAATGTTACCGGAGGAATGCTACCGGACAGTCGCCCCATAGCGACACACTGCCGCGCTGAACCGTCCATATGGCATCGGAATCGCATCCAAGGCGTCGTTCGAATTCCGGTCTCAGTTCGCCTTGCGCCGGCATGGCATCGGCCCGCCCCCGCACAAAAAATCATATGGCGTTGTTTTAACAGGAATTTGCTTACCCGCCGAACGGTGCGATAGAATGCAACCGCATTGATGGCTAACAGCCATACGGCCGATGACCAAAGACGTTTCGGATCGAGAGACTGTCTGACATCGATACGATGGCCATCATGGTTTGCCGCCATTTGCGGAACGATCCATTCGCAGACCGTTGAACACGGTTTGTTCGCGCAGTCACGGAGGGCTGCGCCGACGAAGCAAGCGCGTAAGCGATTGATTCGTCGCGAGCGAATCCGGGGATGCGCCGGACTCGCGACTTGTAAAACGCACAGGACGTGTGTGTTTCAACAGTCTGTCAGGGGGAATTGGATGACCCGTCGGGAACAATCGCGCTGGCGCTTCCGCCAACCGTATTTTGGCTTATCGGACTCGAACCGAGCTTTTGCCGTCTCTGGAATTCCCCGCCTTGCGCTCGTATTGAACGGAGCGGTTGCAAAAGACCCTGGCGGCGGCCTCTCGCCTTTTCATCCAGGCGGGCCACATCTCGCGAAGGCATAACGCGATAAGCGCGCCGCGACCAAAGTCCCTCTAATCCGCCATTCAATTCTCATGGCTCGATCACACATGCGCATCGGCATCGTCCACGGCAGGTTCCAACCCATTCACAAAGGCCATCTCGATGGCTATATCAAGCCTGCCTGGCAACAGTGCGGTCAGCTGATCGTCGGCATCACGAACCCCGACCCGACGCATACCCTTCCCGACCCTGTCAATGTTTCCCGCACCGCGGCGCAGAACAACCCCTTGACTTTTTACGAGCGCTTGTCGCTGGTGCAAACCGCATTGAGCGGGATAGGCATCGACAGCGCCGATTTCCGCATTGTGCCGTTCCCGATCAATTTCCCACAGTTGCTGCGCTACTACCTGCCCGATGGCGCAACGCATTTTCTTACCATTTTCGACGAATGGGGCAGGCGAAAACGCGCTTTTCTCGAACAGCACGGCCACAAGGTGCACGTATTGGAAGAATCCGACATCAACAAGAAGAAAATTTCTTCGACAGAAGTGAGAAACAGGATTCTGAAAGGACAACGCTGGCAGGAACTGGTTCCGGAGCCTTGCCATCACCTGCTCAGCTCGATGGACATCAAAGACCGCATTCAAAGACAAAGGGAGATTGGACGTTGAACCGTTTGGCCTCGCTATCCATCCCTATACTTCTGGCGATCCTTTCAGAATGGATCTCTAGCTTGCTGCCAGTACCCAATGAACTTAAGCCGTTTTCTTGGCTTGCCATCCTATCTCTGTCATTGATTGCATTGCTTCATCTCAACCATAGATGGTTCATCGCCTACTTGAAGCTGTACACGGTCGCTAACATCCGCGGCCTATGGAGCGGCGAAGCGCTGAACAGATCGCTGACGCGCGACTACGAGAATTCGTCCCGCGTCGACATCAAAGTGACCCGCGGCTTCGGGCTGTTTCTTGAAAGCGACGGGGTCTTCAAGAAGCTGATTCTCGACCGGAAGAGCAAAGAAGACCGGAAGGTCAGAATTCTCCTTCATTACCCATGCTTGGAATCCGACCATTTGATCAGACGCGCCGAGGCGAACAACAAACTGCCGACAGACTATGTCGACGATTTGTTCTGGGTGCTGAGAGCGCTGTTCCTCCACAGCCGCGATCCAAACAACAAAGAAACCATCATCATCCGCTTTTATTTGTCGGACAAGGATTCGGAATGGAGATTCTATGTCCTGGAGGACGATGACGGAAAAAAGACCTTGTATTTCAATCACTACAACAAATCCACGTCCGGGGCGAAATCCAGGATGTTGAAAGTGCTCGCGGGGAACTACTCCCTATGCGACGAATTGGTTAATACGTTCAATGAATTGTTCGACAACGAGTCTCACGAGATCGTCACCAACCACCAGAATCCTTTGTTATCAAAATCCGACCTGTGCGGACACCCCGGATGCAAAGAAGCAATCACCCAATCATTCCAAAAGCATTTTAGAAATGGCTGACACTATCGAAATCGTCAAAGACGAAGTCTTGTATTCCGGCAAGCTGCTCGATCTCGTCGCGCGAACCCTTCGCGTATCCAAAAGCGGGAATTCCTTCGAATACGCTATCGAAGTCGCAAGACGCCCGCCGGGAGTGCGCCTGCTCGTCAAGCGCGACTCCCGTTATCTGCTGCTGAAAGAATTCCGCGCCGAGTTGGGCCGATGGGATTACCGCCTTGCCGGGGGCAAGGTGTTCGAATCGCAATCCGACCACTTGGATTTTCTCCGTTCAGGCGAAGATCTTGGTCGAAGACTGCTGGCGGCCGCGACCGCCGAAGCGCGGGAAGAGCTTGGGATCGCTATCGAGTCCGCGCACCTGTTTCGGAAATCCAGCGCCGGCGCCACCGTAGATTGGGATCTTTATTTCTTCGAGGTAGACGAATTCACGCCCCTTGAATCCGGCCCTCAACCGGAAGCAACCGAATTGCTGAAAGCGGAATGGCGCACGCAGGAAGAGGTTCTGCAACTGATCAAAGACGATCTTTTTTCGGAAGATCGGTCGATAGGCGTTTTTTTGCAGCACATGCTAACGAGCGGGAAATCCTTGATATGCGTCGATCCAATCTGACAAGTGCGGCTACTGAGAGGAAATGACACCGTGAACTGCAACGCGGTCTTGATTTAGCAAACCGCTGAAAAACGGTCTGCTAGCGCAACCGGAGATGGCTGCGCCGACGAAGCGAGCGCGTCAGCGATGGATGCGTCGTGAGCGAGTCCGGGCATGGCCCAGACTGGCGAATTGGCTGCACCGGCAGGCGCCGGTGCGCAGCCACGCTGGCCGCGAAGTGGCGAGCCGCATGGATGCGACAAGTCAAAAATGCACAGGAAGTGCGTTTTTCAACAGCCTGCCAAATCGCATCCAACGTCTTTTCCCTACGCGCATATTTCAAGTTTCAAGCAGTCAATCCAACCCCTCGATTCCTTGCGCATGCTGCTCCGCTTCCAACTTCAATATCCGCTCGCGCAATCCCCATCGCTCAATACACTCCGCGACAGACGGGCTGACCATATCTTTCCATCGGTCATCTCCTTGCTTGATCAGCCGCCTGATAGTTCTGCCGTCGAATCCCATATGTCTGCTGTCCGGGATCACGGAAACGTCGTAACCTTCGTTGCGCAAGCGCCTTATTTTTTCGTCGTTCCAATCGTAAAGCCTCGTCGTGACGCAAGTCACTTCTTTCGGGATCGAATGTTGGATCAACGATGGAGTATCGATCGGGAATGGCGCGAACTCGATTCTGGCGCTGTCGATACCGAGGTCATCGCAACATCGGCGGACCAAGATGATGCGTTCCAGATAATTCAGGGGATTTGCCGTAGGCAGAACCCTGTGTTCGACACCAGGGTAGACATCCGAAACCGGCGTCGCTGCTGCGATTCCGACCACCACGTCATCCCAACCTCTCAGGCAAGCCTGGAGATACTCCGCATGTCCCAAATGGAACGGCTGGAACCTGCCATGGATACATGCTATTCGACGAATGTTTTGAAATCCCACGAATTTCCCTCGCACGAACGCCACATCTGTTCGAAATAATCCTTCATCGCACCATAGAGTTCGAGGTCGTGCGCCCTGTTTTCCGAAGCTGAGATCTCGATATTCGGATTACTGAAGTTATCGTATTCGTTCTCGCCGAATTTCGCGGCGGTCTCCGTATATTGACCGAAAAGGCATGATTTTCCATTCAGAAAAATCAATCTGAAGATGGGCTTCTGCGTGTAAAAGCGGACTTCGACATTCCCCGCATAGTTGCTCTTGATCAACTTGATCCTGGCCAAAGACGCGGTGATTCTTCCTCTGAATTCGTTTTTCGCCAGCCCTCTTCTCTGCGCTGTGTCCGCAACCCACTCAGCGTCGGGGTGAATGAGCAACAGCCTCACCGGTTGATGCGCGCTTCCGCACCTGTTGACCACTCCCCTGAAGACATCGACGTCCCTGGTGAGCTTATCGGCCCCGACCCCCATCATCATAAATTCCTTTGCAGCCGATTCGAGGATTTTCCTGTAATCGGCCATTCCAGGCTTGAGGGTCACGCCATGAATCCCCAGCACGTTGGCTTTCTTCGCGAACGACACGAGCGCTAGCCAGGAATAAGCAAAACGAAGGGCGTAAAACATCAAAGGGACAAAACTCAATATCACAATTACAACCCCAAGCCCACTGACCTTGTTGTCCTTCGTGACGGAATAAAGGCACAGCGCGGGGAACAGTGAAACGCCCAAAAAGCCGAAAAAGTCCTTATACAAGACTAGTTTTTGGTTTTTGTTTCTGAGGTAGCGGTCAAGCCATCGCAGAACGACGAGCAGCGCCGTCTGTATAATCAAAAAGAACAGCGATGCATAAAGATTCTGGGTGATCGGAACGGCCCAATCTTCAGGTGTCCCCGGATAGTTCATCGCTCCCCCTGATGCTCGCAGCGCAGTTGTTTCAGCCGAGACGCGCACTCCGTTCGGACGCTGTCGCCAGACGTCTCCCGGCACATCCAGCCGTGGCGCGAGTCGGCAGGATACGGCTCCTCCTCGCGCAAAAGAAGACGGCCCGCGATGGGGCCGTCGGATCGCCGCATGGCGGGCATGAAGCCCGTTGCGTCAGTGATGATGCCCGCCCTCGCCGTGCACATGACCGTGTTCGATTTCCTCGGCGCTGGCTTCGCGCACATCGACCACTTCGATCTCGAAATGCAGATCCTTGCCGGCCATCGGGTGGTTCAGATCGACATCGACCACGCTCATGCCGACCTTTTCGATGGTGACCGCGCGCGGGCCGAAGTTGGTTTGCAACAGGACTTGCATCCCCGGGATCAGACGCTGCTCGCCGAAATGCTTTTTCGGGATGCGCTGAGTCAGGCCTTCGCGGCGTTCGCCATAGGCTTCGGCCGCCGGCACGTCGACTGCGAAGCTGTCACCGGCCTCGCGATCCTGCATCGCGTTCTCCAGGCCCGGGATGATCTGACCATGGCCGATGAGGATCGTCAGGGGATCGCCGCCTTTGGAGCTTTCGCTGGCGGGCTGGCCGACTTCGGAAACGCTGTAGTGGAAGCGGACGACGCGGTCTTTTTCGATTTTCATGGAGAACCTGGAAATAGGGACGGACAGGGCCGGCTTGCCGCGGGCCGAGGATGCGGCCAAGATCGACCGCGATGAGAACGAAGGCCGCGCATTATCCGCACTCCATCGGCCCGGCGCCATTGTCCCGGCCGATGGCCTGGTGCGGCCTGCTCACACTGTGCGCCCTCAGTTCGCTGACGGGCGGTTGCGGGGGCGGCGATCAGGTCCGTAGGCCCACTCCTGCCGCCGACTCGACGGCGCATCGTGGCTGGCCGGCGATTGAGGCGGAAGATCCTGCCGCGGCCAATGCCGTATTGATGCGGGCGATCGGCCTGGTCGGCACGCCCTATCGTTATGGCGGCAACACCCCCGAAAGCGGCTTCGATTGCAGCGGGCTGGTGCATTACGTCTTTAGCGACACGCTCGATCTCAGACTACCGCGGACTTCGCGCGAACTGGCCCGTATCCAGGGGCCGCAGATCGCTCCGGAGCGGCTGGCCCCAGCCGATCTGGTGTTTTTCGGCAGCGGCGGCGAGGTCAGCCATGTCGGCATTTACGTCGGAGAGGGGCGGTTCGTACATGCCCCCAGCACAGGCGGCACGGTCAGACTCGATCACCTCGATAGCGCCTATTGGCGGGATCACTACACAGGAGCGAAACGGGTTCTGAAATAGAAAACGCGGACTCCGTCACTAAATTCGCCCCGGCCGGTAACGAAATTTGAACCCGCGCCCGGCCGGCCTGGGGCACTATCCCCTCTCCTTAGGTTCAGCCGTGAATGCCGCGTGACGACCCCAGCCTTTGGCTTCGGCCGCCCTTCCGACATCCACCCACGTGGTTTTTCCAAGACCACCGTCGCCGTGGCGCGCTTCGCATGCGCCGGACTGCTGGTCTTATGCGCCTTGCCCGTATGGGCGCAGAAGGCCACAAACGACTCGCGTGACCCGCTGGAGATCAGTCCAGGGCTGATCGCGCCGGTCGGCGGCGCCATTTTCCATAATCCGATGTCGTTGCCGGAACGGACCCTGCGCTTCGCGAAAGACATCGACGCGCTGTTCCAGGCCGCCAGCGTGCCCGGCGAAGTGAAGCCCGATGAGGCGCAAACCGAAGAGGCCACGCCGACCGAAGGTCCAGTCAAACGCATGCTCAAGCGCGCGCTGACCCTGCTCGGCACGCCTTATCGCTGGGGCGGCACCAGCCCGGAGCGCGGCTTCGATTGCAGCGGACTGGTCGGCTATGTCTTCCGCAATAACCTCGGCATCGAACTGCCGCGGATCTCGCGCGATATGGCCAACGTCGGCCAACTCATCCTCGACCGCAATGCTTTGATCGAGGGCGACTTGGTGTTTTTCAGCCGCCGCGGCAAAAACGTCGACCACGTCGGCATCTATCTCGGCAACGGTCAGTTCGTGCATGCGCCGCGCACCGGCAAGGATGTGGAGATCGCCAACCTCGCCACTGGCTACTGGAGCCAGAAGTTCCTGAAAGCCCGTCGCGTCGCAGAGCCGCAGACCACAGCGGAGTGAGCCTGCGGGAAATGGCGTCGGTTTGGCCAGGGCCGCGTTCGCGGCCCTGATTTTGTGTGCGCTGCCGCGTTCGCGGCCCTGATTTTGTGTGCGCTGCCGCGTTCGCGGCCAGGTTGTTTCCGGCCGCCGTTCTTCAGGTGGCGTGCAATCTCGACCTACATCCCAGATGACGGTGACGGACTTGCGCCCCACCCTGCACTGCGCGATGCTCCGGCATAGTCCGAATCCGGGGAGATCGGCCATGCTGCGTTTGCTGTTCGGCGTCATCGTCGGCCTCATCGTGGCCTGGCTGCTGATGAGTCTGTTCGAGTTCGGCAGCATGGCGCTGCATCCGCCAGGGCCGCACTTCGATCCCTCGAAACCCGAGTCGATCGCCCTCCATGTCGCCAACGCCCCCGCCAGCGCGATGTTGCTGGTGTTGGCCGGCTGGTTAAGCGCCGCCTTCTGCGGCGGCTGGGTCGCCGCGAAACTCGCCCACTTCCGTGGCGCGCTCGCCGCCCTCACCATCGGCGCGCTGGTCACCGCGGGCGTGGTGCTGATGAACGCCATGGTCAAGCACCCCGCCTGGATGTACGCCCTCGGCGCATTGTTGCCGGTGCCGTTAGCCTGGTTCGCGGCGAAACTTGCGGCGCGACCGGTGAAGGATTTGCCGAAGTAGTCGCCTCGTTATCCAAGACGCGCTTTGGCCCGACCCCGCAAATCTCAACAAGCATCGAGACTAGCGCTGCATTCGCGGCACGCCTTGGTGGACCAACGATCGTTGTAGCGCGACCCGCGCTCGGGCAGCGTTCCTGTCTCATATCGTCATGTCTGCCGGACCTGAAGCTCGCTCGCCATCTAGCGCCCGACCTCAGGGGGACTTAGCGAGCCTCGCTCGTATTGCGCCGCAGCACGCGGCGCGGATGCCTAGGAGATACCTTTACACATACTCGCATTGCGCCTCTGGAGAACCGTCGCTGGAATGCGCGGGTCGCACACCGCGACCCTACGGACTCGACAGATGAACACCTTCTTGACACTGGCCCTGATCGCTTCGCTTTTCGCCACCTTGCCGGCGCAAGCCCAGCACTCCATGCATGCTGCTTCGTCGGCCCAGCCCGCGGCGTCGGTGTCCGCAGCCCCACAGCTACAGGCCACTTTGCGCGGGCTCTGGCGTGGACATGTCGCGCAAACCCGCGCATACGCGCTCGCCGTGCACGCGGGCAAGCTGCGTGCCGCACAGAAAGCGGAGGCCGATGTGATCGCGAACGCGAAGCAGATCGCGGACGCGGTCGGCGGTTTCTATGGCGATGCCGCTGGCGAGCGAATGTTGAGCCTTCTGGCCGGGCATTGGGGCGCGGTCAAAGAGATGACTCAGGCGACAAAGCGCAAGGACTCCGTGGGCAATGCCAAAGCCTTGGAAACGCTGACTGCGAATGCGCGCGAGATCGCCAAGTTCCTCTCCGGCGCGAACCCGTATCTGCCGGATGATGCAGTGTTCGGTCTGCTGGCCGCGCATGGCGCGCACCATGCTACGCAGATCACGCAGATCATGCGCCGCGAAATGAAAGCGGAAGCCAGCACCAGGGCCGCGATGGAGAAGCACATGGACACCATCGCCGATGCGCTCGCGCAGGCCCTGGCCAGACAATTCCCGACGAAGGCGCACTGAGATGAGCAGACTGCGCCAGCTCGGCGGCACCCAGCAGGCGCTGCTGTGCCATTTATTGAGGCATCCGGACGGCACCGACGTCGAATCTCTGTGCGCACGGCTGCGCATCAGCCATAACGCGGTCAGGCAACATCTGACCGCGTTGATCGCGCACGGCTGGGTGGAGCGCGCGCCATCGCTGCCGACCGGTGGTCGACCACAGGCCCGCTTCCGCCTCACCGGTTCGGGCCACGAATTGTTTCCACGGAATTACGCGCTGATCGCCAGCGAATTACTCGACGCGGTGGCCGAGAAATTGGGGGAAGACGGCACGCGTGAAATGCTGACCCGCCTCGGCGAAAAGCTCGGCGGCGCAGAACCGCTGCACGGCGCGTGCGACGCCGAAATCGCACAAGCGCTGGCCCATCGACTGGATCGGGCCGGCTACGAAGCGATCGCGACGACGCGCGGCGGCCAAGCCCAAGTGGAAGCGTTCAATTGCGTGTTCCATGGTCTGGCGCGCAGGCATCGTCATGTTTGCAGCTTCGATATCGCGTTCATGGAGACGGCCACCGGGCGCAGGATCGAACACACCGAATGCATCGTCCGTGGGGGGAATGTGTGCCGGTTCGCGATCGCCGGAGAACGCCAACCCATGCATGAACATGCCCTGGGGGCGAAAAACGAATAGCCCACGTCGGCATTCGCCGTTTGTTAGCGCCTGTTTACCGCCGCTATGCCTTCATCCACGAGTTCCCGCGCGATACGCCTTCGCCATTGCACTCGGCGCAGCATCAGGCCGCTTTTTCTCCGCTCGCCGACTCGGGCTGCGCCTCGACGCCGACATCGGCCGACGCGCGAGCATAGGCCTCGTGGTCAAGCAGGCCGGTCTGTTTGGCCACCAGCACCGGCACCAGCATCTGGCCGGTCACATTAGTCATGGTGCGCATCATGTCGAGCACGCGATCGATCGCGTAGAGATAGCCGATGACTTCCAGAGGCAAACCGGCGGCGCTGAGCACCACGGTCGCCATCACCACGGCGGTGCCGGGCACGCCAGCGGTACCGAAGCTGCCGAGCACCGAAGCGATCATCACGACCAGGTACTGCTCGGCGCTCATCGGCGTGCCGGTGTACTGGGCGATGAACACCGCGCACAACGCGGGATAGATCGCACCGCAACCGTCCATCTTGATGCTGGCGCCGAGCGGCACCGCGAATGCGGCGTAGTCCTTGTCCACGCCGAGATTGTGCGTGGCGCAACGCAGCGAAGACGGCAGCGATGCGAAGCTCGATGAACTGACGAAAGCCACTTCCATCCCCGGCGCCGCGCCACGGAAGAATTTCAGCGGGTTGAGGCCGTGCAGCATCAACAGTCCACTGTAGACCACGGCGATATGCAGGAAGCAGGCCAGATACAGCGCGAACACGAAATTCCCCAACGGGATGAGCTTCTCGAACCCATAGGCGCCGACCAGGGCGGCGATCAGACCGAAGGTGCCGAGCGGGGTCATTTCCAACACGAAACGGGTGAGCTGGATGCTGATCGCGCTGGCTTCGCCCGCGAGCTTGCGCGCCAGCGCGACCTTCTCGCCGAGTTTCACCATCGCGAAACCGATCATCGCGGCGAAAAAGATCACCGGAAGAATCGAACCTTTCCCGGCCTTGAGCACCTCCTCACCGGCGCCGTTCTTGGCCGCGCCGATGCCGGTGAGCGCATGAAAGGGATTGGCCGGCACCACGTTCAACAGCACTTGCACCGGGCTGGGAATATCCTTCGGAACGTATTGGGGATCGACCTGCAGCGGGATCACGCCCACGCCCGGCTGCACGATCACACCGACCGCCAGACCCACGCCCACCGCCAGCACCGCGGTGATGGCGAACCACAGGAAGGTGCGGCCGCCGAGCGCGGCCATGGACTTCTGTCCATGCAACGAGGCCACCGCGTCGATCACCGCGAAAAACACCAAGGGCACCGCGATCATCTTGATCAGCGTGACGTACAGATCGCCAAGCGGCCCGAACCAGGTTTCGGCGGCCTCGCCCATCGTCCAGCCGGCCAACGCGCCGAGCACGAAACCGCCGAGCACGCGCTGCCAGAACGGAATCCGAAACCAAGCCGAAGACATGGCGGACAGGAACGACATGCACGACCTCCGGTGCGCGAAAGGCGACGATGGCGCACGATAGCCGATGGCCGCGGCCCGGGCGAGCGTTCGAGGCGCGAAACCGGGCAGAGAATGATTCCGCTTCGCACGAGCCTCATAACGAACAGGCATAATCCGTGCAGCAACCCCCACCGGTCCCGTTCATGTCCCGCCCGCACCCCTCGTTGCTCGCTCTGATCGTTTCCTTCGGCGCCGTCACTATCGCCGGCTGCGCATCCATGCCCACGCGTGATGCGCCCATGCCGGGCGCAGCGCATGCTTCGCGGATCGACGTGCCGCAGATTCGCCATCCAGAAGACGAAACGCCGGCATGGTGGTTCCGTATGGGCGCGGCGCAGGCCGCCGAGCGCGGCGCGATGTCGGGCAAGGCGAAGAATGTGATCCTGTTCGTCGGCGACGGCATGAGCCTGACCACCGTCGCTGCGGCGCGGATTCTGGAAGGCCAGCGTCGGGGACAATCCGGCGAAGAAAATGCCCTGAGCTGGGAGCGCTTTCCGCATACCGCTTTGAGCAAAACCTACAACACCGATTCGCAAACGCCCGATTCCGCCGGGACCATGAGCGCGATGGCGACCGGGGTCAAAACCCGCAGTGGCGTTCTGAGTATCGGCCAACAGCCCTTACGCGGAGATTGCAAAGGCGCTCTCGGGGCGCAATTGCTGACCTTGTGGGAATTGGCGGCCAGCACCGGCATGGCCACCGGGGTCGTGACCACAACTCGCATCACTCACGCCACACCCGCCGCGACCTTTTCGCATTCCGCGCACCGGAACTGGGAAAACGACACTGAACTGCCCGCCGATGCGGTGGAGGCCGGATGCATCGATATCCCGAGGCAGATGATCGAAACTCCATATGGCAAAGGGCCCATCGTATTGATGGGGGGCGGCAGGGAAAATCTGCTGCCGGTTGGTCTCGAAGACCCGGAGTATTCGGATAAAGTCGGATTGCGCCTGGACGAGCGCAATCTGGTCGACGCATGGAAACAGCGTCATCCCACCGGCGTCTATGTTTGGAATCACGAACAGATGCGGCAAGCGCCAGCGGACACACCCTTGCTGGGATTGTTTGAACCTGGGCATATGCAATACGAGCACGACCGCATTCGCGATCGTGCTAGCGAACCGCCGCTTGCTGAGATGGTCCGCACCGCGATCCAGCGTCTGGAAGCGAATGCCAACGATCAAGGGTATGTGCTTCTAGTCGAAGGTGGCCGGATCGACCACGCCCATCATTCCGGCAATGCCCATCGCGCACTCATCGACACCATCGCCCTGAGCGATGCAGTACGTGCGGCGACCGAGGCGACTTCCGAGCAAGACACGCTGATTCTGGTGACCGCCGATCATTCGCATACGCTCACCTTCGCCGGCTATCCCGTGCGTGGCAACCCGATCCTGGGCAAAGTCAAAGGCAGCAGCGGTGAAGGCAATGCGATCGGTCCCTACGCGACCGATGCCACCGGCCTGCCCTATACCACGCTCAGTTACGCCAATGGCCCCGGCTATGTCGGCGCAACCGACCAACAACCGGAAGGCCCGAAGACCTTGAATTACGAGATCAGCGGCTTCCAGACCGCGGAACGTGGACGTCCCGACCTGAACGAGGTAGACACCGATGCCCCGGACTATCTACAGGAAGCAATGATCCCACTTGGCTACGAAACCCATGGTGGCGACGACGTCGGCATCTGGGCGCGCGGCCCTGGCGCGCATGCGGTGCGCGGTTCGCTGGAGCAGAACGCGATCTTCCATATTCTGCTGCAGGCCACGCCGAGGCTGCGCCAGCGTTTGTGCGCGGCGAATCTATGCAATGCCGATGGAGTCCCGGTGGAGCTGCCGGATCCGGCGCAGTTCCGCTGAGAAGTTCTGCTGAAACGTCACGTCTAAAAGAACAACACCGTTTCGAAACCGCGCGTCGTCAAAAACCACCGACCGTAGAAAATTGCCGATCGTTGATAATCGCCGATCCCGGCCGATCACCAGAAGGCGAGGTCGACCGCGATTTGAAGCTGCTTCTAGAGCTGACCGCGCTGCTAGGATCAGAACAGCCTGGGTCAGAACAGCCTAGGTCAGAACAGCCTGGATCAGATCGACCTCAATCTGAGCGACCTGGACCCGAACAGTTTCT
This sequence comes from Lysobacteraceae bacterium, assembly GCA_008015095.1. Classification (GTDB taxonomy): domain Bacteria; phylum Pseudomonadota; class Gammaproteobacteria; order Xanthomonadales; family Xanthomonadaceae; genus Lysobacter_I. The sequence goes on from SSEV01000021.1 coordinate 24,950, forward strand.
ATCAGAAAAGCCGATATCAGAACGGTTTGGCCAACACCAACCAGATCACGAACACGAGCAGCAGCACCGGCAACTCGTTGAACCATCGCAAGGCTTTCGACGAGGGCAATGCGCGGCCCTTGCCCACACCTTTCAACCAGCGTCCGGCGACCAGGTAATGCGCCAGCATCAGCGCGACCAGGGTGAGTTTGGCGTGCAGCCAGCCGCCGACGATATCGAAATGCAGCCATAGCGCCAGACCGAACACCAGCGACAGACCGAACATGGTGTGACCAAAGCGGTAAAGCCGGCGACCCATCAGACAAAGGCGGTCGCGCACCGGGGGCGCATCGCCGACCTCGGCCAGATTGACCAGGATCCGCGGCAGATAGAACACACAGGCCATCCAGGCGATGACGAATACGAGGTGCGCGGTCTTGGTCCAGAAATAAGCCTGCATGGAATGCTCCGTCCCGGAACAAAACGCCGGTGCGCGATAGGATGGCACGATCGCGACCAGACCGCAGCCGGAACGCCCGAACGATGAAGATGCCACTGTTGTTCCTCGGTCACGGATCGCCGATGAACGCCATCGAAGACAACGCATGGTCGCGCGCCTGGCGCGCATTAGGCCAACGCCTGCCGCACCCGCAGGCGATTCTGTGCGTCTCGGCGCATTGGGAAACCCCAGGCGCTTGGCTGACCGGAAGCGCCGCGCCGGACACCCTTCATGATTTCTACGGCTTTCCGCAAGCGCTATTCGATGTGCGCTATCCCGCGCCGGGCGCGCCCACGCTTGCCGAACGCATCGTCGCCCTGCTCGGCGCCGAAGCGGACGCCAGGATCGATCCTCGGCGCGGCCTGGATCATGGCGCCTGGGCCGTGCTGCGGCCGATGTATCCGCAGGCCGATGTGCCGATCGTGCAGCTCGGGCTGGACACGCGGCGCCCCGGCGAGTGGCATGTGCGGATCGCGCGCGGACTCGCGCCGCTGCGCGAAGAGGGCGTCTTGATCGTCGGCAGCGGCGATATCGTGCACAACCTGCGCCTCTACGATTTCCGCGACCCGCGGCCGGCGCCATGGGCGCTGCGCTTCCGCGACCGGACAAATGCGCTGATCCGCAAGCGTGATCTCGCCGCGCTCGCCGACTGGCGCGCTCTGGGGCCCGACGCGGCATTGTCCATCCCTACGCCCGAGCATTATCTGCCGCTGCTCTACCCGCTCGCGCTGGCCGCTGACGACGAACATATCGAATTTTTCAACGACGAGGTCCATGGCTCGTTGTCGATGACTTCGCTCTTGATAGGTGCGCCATGAGCGGCCCCGGGGCCAACCGAGGGGCCAACCGAAACGGTGCGGACAAAGTCTACGACCGCGATTATTTCCAACGCTGGTACCGCGATTTCGGCATCGGCGGCCGTGGGCGTCTGCAACGCCAGGTCGCGCTCGCGGTGGCGGCGACCGAGTACCATCTCGAACGACCGATCCGCAGCGTGCTCGACGTCGGTTGCGGCGAGGGCGTCTGGCGCGCGCCGCTGTTGAAGTTGCGACCGACCGTTCGCTATCTCGGTTTCGACAGCAGCGAATACGCGATCCGCCGCTATGGCGCGCGACGCCAGTTGCATCTGGCGCGATTCGGGGATTTCGCTCTGCTGCGGCCGTGCCCACCGGTCGATCTGCTGATTTGCAGCGATGTGTTGCATTACCTGCAGGCGCGCGAAATCGATCGTGGCCTGCCCGGCCTGGCCGAACTATGCGCCGGCGTCGCCTTCATCGAGACCTACACCGCGGAAGACGAGATCGAAGGCGATCATCACGGTTTCCTGCGCCGCCCCGCGGCGTTTTATCGCAAACGCCTGCATACGACCGGTTTTCGCCAGATCGGATCGCATTGCTGGCTTTCGCCCGCCTTGGCCGCTACGGCTGCGGCCATGGAAACTTGCTGACATCGAACGGCCGCACCGATGTCGGCATTGGGCAGCCCGATAGTTTCGGCGCCGCTGCTTTTCGATGTGCGCTTGGGCGAATATTTCTCGATCCGTTCTTTCAGAGCGCTTTTGGATCAGAGGTGATCTCTTTCGTCACGGCCTGCTCGCGGCTGCCTTTTTCCCTGCGCTTTTCTTCCGCCCCGGCTTTTGAGCCGGGGCCTTAGCGCTCGCCCCTTGCTGCACAGCCCTTTTTTCGGAAGCTGCCTTCTTGATTGCCGCTTTTTTCATCGCGGGCTTTTTCACCGCAGACTTGTTTTCCGCGCGCTTCTTCGCGCTGATCTTTTTCGGCGATGCGCTTACCGCCGCTTTGCGTGCCGCGGACGCCGCCTGCAACGCCAGCAGGGCCCAGGGCCGCATCGCATCGGCAGAATCCAGCGCATCCTCAGGCGTTGTCCAGTAACTCATCGTGATCGGCTTGCCCTTGCCTTCGTAAACGAACGGCCGGCCGCCGGCCGCTTTGAACCTTGCGCGCGTGGCGTCGTCCGTTTTCAGGTACAGGTTGCCGAAGGCTTCCAGGGCGATCATCACGCCATCGGCGTAAAAACCGACGCCGCCGAACATGCGGCGCGCACTGACCGCGCCCGCGGCCGCCAGCAGTTCGCGGTACCAGGCGATGTCCTCGTCGCGGATGCTCATACGGCCAGTCTATGCGACCACGGGGCCGCTAGGGCCGCCTGGACCGCTAAGAACAGCCACGCAACCATATTTAATCAATTAGTTACATGCTTAAAGTCAGTGTTCCCAGTTCAAGAATGCGTCCGAAGCGCCTCCGCGACACCATGGATCACGAATGCGGTATGCTGCAGCGCAACACGACTGCCGCCGAAACCGCATGCTCCTGTACCAAATGCACGAACTCGGCCGCGCCTGGATGGCGCCGATCACGTACTGGGCCGAAGCCAATGCCCGCATGTTCTCGGCGCCCGGCAGTTGGTTGTCGTCCTTGCCACACGCCCAACGAATGGCCGCCGGCTACGAATTGCTCTACCGGATCGGCAAGGATTACGAGAAGCCCAAGTTCGGCATTCACAGTGTCGTCGACGAGGGGCGCGAATACCCTGTGGTGGAACGCGAGATCCTGCGCACGCCTTTCTGCCGTCTGCTCCGCTTCAAGCGTTTCTCCGACCAGACCGACGGCATCGTCGATCTCAAGAACGATCCTCCGGTCCTCGTCGTCGCTCCGCTGTCCGGACACCATGCCACGCTGCTGCGCGATACGGTCCGGACCCTGTTGCGCGATCACAAGGTCTACATCACCGATTGGATCGATGCGCGCATGGTGCCCAAGGACGCCGGCGCGTTCACTCTCGACGACTACGTCGCCACCATCGAGAACTTCATCCGCCACATCGGCGCCGAGCGCCTGCACGTGATCAGCGTCTGCCAGCCCACCGTGCCGGTGCTGGCCGCGGTATCGCTGATGGCCGCACGGGGTGAAAAGACCCCGCGTTCGCTGGTGATGATGGGCGGGCCGATCGACAGCCGCGAATCGCCGACCACCGTCAACAATCTCGCCACGCAGAAGCCGTTATGGTGGTTCGAACAGAATCTGATCCACACGGTGCCGGCGAATCTGCCTGGGCGCGGCCGTCAGGTCTATCCGGGATTCCTGCAGCACATGGGATTCATCGCGATGAATCCCGAACGCCATGTGGCCTCGCATTGGGATTTCTATCAGGATCTGGTCAAAGGCGATCTCGACGACGCCGAGGCGCATCGGCGCTTCTATGACGAGTACAACGCCGTACTCGATATGCCGGCGGAGTATTACCTCGATACCGTGCGCGTGGTCTTCCAGGAGCATCTGCTGCCGCGCGGCCTTTGGAAAGTGGCTGGAGAAACGGTGAATCCCGCCGCGATCCGCGACACTGCGCTGCTGACCATCGAAGGCGAGCTGGACGACATCTCGGGCGCCGGGCAGACCCGCGCCGCGCACAAACTCTGCACCGGTATTCCGCAGGGGCATCGCGCGCATCTCACCGCGGAGGGCGCTGGCCATTACGGCATCTTCAGCGGCCGCCGCTGGCGCGACCAGGTCTACCCGCAGGTTCGGGAATTCATCGCCCGACATTCGACAGCACCGTCATCGAGCGCACGCAGACAACCGAGTGGTCGCGGGCGCCGCCGCAACGCCTGAGCGCCAATCCCTCTCAGCGTGTTTGCTCGCACTGAGGCAGGCCGGGTCACGTCTCGGCCTCACGCGAGCCATGGGATGTGGCCCTGACCGTCCGATCAGCCGCTTTCGCGATCCCGATCGCCTGCGGCGAGCGGACCGCACCGCCGGTCGGCTGGACGACGGCCAAAGGGCTACCGGGCTTGACGCGGCGACAGCGACAAGGCGAAAGTCGGCCGATCAACCGATCGTGACGCCAACCCCCATGGCTTCCCGCTTTTTCCCGCTCGCAGCCTTGACGATGCTCACCGCCATGATGACCAGTTGCCAAAGCGCCACCTCTACAGGAGGCAGAATGGACCCCGTTCCGGACACCTTGCCCGTCCCGGAGATCAAAGTCAGCCCGAATCCCGCACCGAAGCGCTCCTATGCGCTCACGCTGCGCTTTGCCGGGCTTCCCGCCGCCATCAACCAAGTGACGGTGTACGCCGACTACGACGTCGAGAACATCGACTGCGTCCCGCTGGACTACACGAAAGCGGTCGGCGGCATACGGCTCCCGCCCGAGCATCGTCTCGAATTGAGCCTGCATCGCGTCGACGAGAACACCTACACCGCCACGGTGCATGAGGACGCGCTGCAGGACGAGGATTATTACGGCTTGGGCGTGTGCCAATGGGCGCTGGCCGGCGCAACCGTGCACTTCAGCTCGCCGACCACGCAGTTCATCAGCGGGATCAACGCTGACGAGCTTGCCGCCGAACAGGAAACCACCGACCACTATCTGGCTCGGGACTTCAACCAGAAGCCCGCTTTGCTGGATTTCGTCTTCGGCAAGGACTCGGCTGATTACTATCTTGCGAACCTCGGTCCGCAGTTCACTCTGAATATCAAGGCCAACAGGGAGGCCCAATGACGATCAGCAGTCGCGACTACGCCGCACTGAGCGAGCATTCGTACCGGCATCCGCAGACCCCGCCGCGTAACGAAGTCGAGATCAATGGCGTCTCCTACACGGTCCTTGCCAATAGCGATCGACCCAGCGGCTACCAGGGCACGATCTATCAGCGCAACGATACCGGCGAGATCATCGTCGCCCATCGTGGGACCGAGCCGAATCGCGGCCTGCGCGAGGCCTATCGCGACTTGGTCAGCACCGACGCCACCATGGTGACGCACCGGGTCAACCAGCAATCTGCCGACGCGATTGCCCTGACCCAGCGTGCGGTCGACATCGCACGCGAACAGGCCGCGGAGCGCGGTGGTCAGGCGCCGCAGGTCACCGTGACCGGCCATTCGCTGGGCGGCACGCTGGCGCAGATCACCGCGAACCGGTTCGGCCTGCAAGGCGAAACCTTCAACGCTTACGGCGCCGCCTCGCTGCGCGGTAACGTGCCGGAAGGCGGCAACAGCGTCATCAACCATGTCCGCGCCACCGACGTCGTCAGCGCCGGCTCCGCGCATTTCGGCCAGGTTCGGGTCTACGCCACCCAGGAAGACATCACGGCGCTACAGAATGCCGGTTATCGCAATGACCGCTCCGGTTGGGATCTGCGTAATCCGCTCAGCGTCGCCGGCAGCCGTGGGCTGCCCGCGCACGAGCTGGGGCCGTTCATCCGCGAAGGCGGCGGCGGCCCGTTGATGACCCCGGAGAACCAGCGCCGTGCCGAACAGTTCGATCCGATGATCGACAAGTTCCGTAACGACGTCGAGGCCATCCGCACCGGCATCAGCGCCGGCAGCCAAGGTTTCCGCGATGGCATCAATATCATGCGCGGCCGTTGGGACCGCCTGTTCACCGACCGCATGGATCGGGCTGACATCGGTGACGGTTCGATCATCAGCGACAACCCGATGGTCGGACAGACCTATGCCGCGCTGGCGCGCAGCGGCAACACGGGCCTGCAGAATGCGGACGCGAAGACGGTGGCCGGAATCGTGTCCAGCGCGCAGCAGGGCGGTTTGAACGAAATCAACTTCATCGCCGAGCGCAACGGCACCGCCTACGCGATACAAGGCCGCTCGCCGGATGATCCAGGCGCGCGGGTCGTGCCGGTCAATCTCGCCGCGGCCCAAGTACAGCCATTGGCCGAGAGCTCGCGCATGGCGATGGACACTCCGCAGGGGCAGCCCGAAGTCGCCATGGCCCGTCGCGAGCAGCAACCGGATCAGCAGACGGCAGGAATGTCCCGCTGACACAGCGACATCTCCGCAATCCGCGTTTCTCGAACGCCAAACGCCGACGATCTCGCGATCGTCGGTGTTTTTTATGGCCACGCTGAGCAAATCCGTCTTGTATTTGTTCAGTGATCGCAAGCTCGGCGCAAGCCCGAACTCGCTGCCGCCGAATCGAACACTTGCATATTCGATTCCCGAGCGGCGCATTCCCTGTGTCGCGGCAACGCCGACTTTTCAGCGTTGCCTTATGTGCGGTTACGTGCGGACCGTCATTGCTACCGGCATGGATTTCCCGCATGTACCGCTCAGGAATACTGCGCCGTCTTGACCAGCAGATGCTTCGCAAGCTGGCCGTGCAGATAACCGATGCCGCGAGCCAAGTGCAAGGTCGCGAAGAGCAATGCCACACCGAGCACGAAGATCAGCAGCAGCATGAGGGGCCCGCCGAAGGGCACATTCGATATGCCGTCGACGAGGCCCAGCCAGATCCACCCGTCGAAGTCCGAACTGATTTCGGCGATCCCCAGCGCCACCAGGAAGGGCGAGGCCACGAATGACAACGACACACTGAGCAGGGTCACCGCCAGAGTGAAATAGATCACGCCCAAGGGCAGCATCAGCAGCATGTAGACCATCGAACTCCAGTTGCGCGGGTCGGTGAACATCTCGCCGATACGGCTCAACAGCGGCTTGCCGCGGCTGCTGTACAACGGACGCCTGGGCATGCGTTCGCCGAGCATGGTCTCCACGATCCGGCCTTCGAGCAGCGAAAACATCCGCACCGAACCGAAGAACAGGATCACGAACGGAATGCCGATGATGAGGATGCCGAGCCCGAGCGAGAGCGAAATACCGGTCACCGCCCAGGTGAAATAGAACACCCCGGTCGCCAGCGACAGCAACATATAGAACAGCGCCGCGTAGGTGCGCGGTTCGGCGATCACGCCGAAGAAACGACCGACTATCGAGCGTGACGACTTTGCCGGCGGCGTCCGTAGCGCGCTTTGCACCTTGGCCTCGGTGTCACGATAGATCTCGGCGACCTCGTCCGGCGCGCCGTAGCTCGTCGCCACCTGTGCGATGATCTCAGCCTCGTTTTTGCCCGGATTCTCGGCAAGTTCGGAACGCAGATATTCCTCTGCGTCATATAGCGCGTCCTGGATCAGCGCGGGATCTGCCCCGGCCAGCGAACGCCGCAGGTGTTCGAGGTATTCGGGAATATTGGTCGGCAAGGCGCGGTCGTTCATGGATGTTCCCCTCTCAAAACGGAATCGACGGAATCTCGTGTGGCGCACCAGGCGGTCGTCCAGGTCTGCAACGTGGTCCGTCCGGATGCGGTGATCTGGTAATAGCGGCGCGGTGGGCCGCTGATCGACGGTTCGATCTGGCTCTCCAACAATCCCGCGGCCTCCAGATTCCGTAGCACCGGATACAACGCACTCTGCTTGCCGCTGAGCACGCCGTCCCCATGGCGTTCGAGGCTCTTGGCGATCTGATAGCCGTACATCGGCGCATCCGTCGCCCCTAACACGCCCATCAGCGCCAGTGAAACCGTGCCGGCGGAAAGCTCTTTCTGGAATTTCCGCAGTTGGCTCTCGACCACATCGTCCGGGACAAGTGTCTCGTTCATGGCCACCCCTTGTTTGATTTACAGGTTGATTGATCTACCGAATATCTTGAAGATCAATCTATTATCAACTTAACTATAGTTGATGTGCCGATCGTCACGCCCTGTCATTGGTCATGCTGTCCGTGAGCCGATCCCGAGCGGCCCCTCCTGCGCCTGGCCTTCCGCCGAGGCGCTACCTGATGGCGGCCGCAGACTGGCCCGGTATGGATATCTCCGCCAGAATTGAGACCATCTCCGAAAGATAAAGAAAAGGACACCCACCGTGAGCCTGTGCCAGCGCCCCTGCGCCATCCTGCTGATCACCGCCCTGCTCGCCGGCACCGTCGTGGCGAATGCGCAGACCCCTGAGCCCGCCGCTAAACCTCGGACCATGCAGGACATCCTCGATGCCTCCAAACCCGCCGATTGGCGCAATCTCGATCCCGCACGCACCCTGTACATGGATATCGAAGCCGGGCGGGTGGTCATCGAACTGGCCCCGGACTTCGCGCCGGCGCATGTAGCCAATATCAAGGCCCTCGCCAAAGGCAAATATTGGGATGGACTGAGCATCAACCGCTCGCACGACAACTTCGTCGTGCAATGGGGCGATCCCGCAGAAGAAGAGGGCGCGCGCAAGGCACTGCCGAAAGGCGTAAAGAGCAAACTGCCCGCGGAGTTCACTCGCAGCAACAAAAACATCCCGTTCACGCCGCTGCCCGACGCCGACGGCTGGGCGCGTCAGGTCGGTTTCAGCGATGGCTTCCCGATCGGCCTGGATACCAGTGACGGCACCGCATGGCTGGCGCATTGCTACGGCACAATTGGCGCCGGGCGCGACATCGCCGCCGACTCCAGCACCGGCGCCGAACTTTACGTGGTCATCGGCCAATCGCCCCGGCAACTCGATCGCAACATCACCACCATCGGTCGCGTGGTGCAGGGGATGGAACTGCTCAGCGTGTTGCCGCGTGGAGCCGGCCCGCTGGGCTTCTACGAAAAAGCCGAACAGCGCGTCGCGATCAAATCGATCCGCCTCGCCGCCGATCTCAAACCCGCCGAACGCCTGAAACTACAGGTGCTGCGCACCGATACGCCCCTGTTCACCGAGCTGGTCGAGGCGCGCCGCAATCGTCGCGACGATTTTTACAAACGCCCGGCCGGCCACATCGATCTGTGCAATGTGCCGTTGCCGGTGCGTACCGCGCCCGAACCTGCGAAACCCGCCGCGAAGCCCAAACGCTGAGGCTTGGACCAAAGCCGCGACGACCGGGAGGATTCCGACTCCCGGGCCCGTTCGCTCACTCTGCGCACTTCGCGGTGCGAGCGAACGAGCACTTACGACCAAAGGCGGATCGCGGCGTTCGCGCATGCCGACTACCATGACGTTTGCCGTCTGTTTTCCGGTCCGTCCGCATGCGCCTGGCCCTGCTCGCCGATCTGCACGCCAATCGCGAAGCGACCGAAGCTTGCGTATCGAAACTGCGCAAACTCGGGTTCGACCGCATGGTGATTCTGGGCGATATCGTCGGCTATGGCGCGGACCCGGAGTGGACGGTCGATACCGCGCAGCGCATGGTCGCCGATGGCGCGATCGCGGTGCACGGGAACCATGACGAGGCGATCTGGTCGCCTCGCGGCGACGACGCGCCGATGCACAGCCACGCCCAGGCCGCCGTGGCCTGGACACGGGACCGCTTGTCCGCGTCGCAGGTGACGTTCCTATCGCAGCTGCCGGTATCGGTGGACGACGACGACCGCCTCTACGTGCACGCCAACGCATGGGCTCCGAAGCAATGGGGCTATGTCGCCAACGAACTGGCCGCGGCCAAAAGCATGGCCGCGACTGCTATGCGCGTCACTTTCTGCGGCCATGTCCACGAACCGGCGCTCTATCACTCGCAATCCACCGGCGGCGCGCGTCATTTCTCGCCGACGCCGGGTATCGCCGTCCCGCTCATCGGAAGCAGACGCTGGCTCGCACTGCCGGGATCGGTTGGTCAGCCACGCGATGGCCATGCCGCCGCATGCTGCGCGCTGTACGACACGGCACGTCATGCGCTGACCCTGTTGCGCGTGGCCTACGACCACCATGCCGCAGCGCGCAAAATCACCCAAGCCGGTCTGCCGCAAGCGCTGGCGCAACGTCTGATCGAGGGCTGCTGAGATGCCGGTCGCGCTTCGTCCCGGAATGATGATCGACGGTTTTGAACTCATCGCGCCGCTGCATGAGGGCGGGATGGCCACGCTCTGGCGAGTCTCGCATCCGCAGCATGGCATGCCGCTGCTGATGAAGCTGGCGCGGATCGGTTACGGCGAAGCGGCGACCCAGATCGTCGGCTTCGAAGTCGAACGGATGATCCTGCCGCAGCTCACCGGCCCCTATGTCCCGAAATTCATCGCTGCGGGCGACTACGAAGACCAGCCGTGGCTGGTGATGGAGCATCTTTCCGGAGAAACCTTGCGTCCGCTGCTTGAGCGCGCGCCCCTGCCGCCGACGCAGGTGGCCGAACTCGGCGCATTGGCCGCGGCCGCGATCCACCATCTGCACCAGCAGGACACGATTCACCTCGATATCAAGCCGAGCAATCTGCTGCGGAGGCCCGACGGCGAGATCGCCCTGATCGATTTCGGCCTGTCGCATCACGCGCATCTGCCAGATCTGCTGGCCGAACAGTTCCGCGTACCGATCGGCACCGCGCCCTATATCGCACCGGAACAGGTGTTGGGACAGCGCGACGATCCACGCAGCGATCTGTTCGCGCTGGGCGTCACGCTCTATCACTTGGCGACCGGCGAGCGCCCGTTCGGCAATCCGGGCAGCCCCGCCGGCCTGCGCCGTCGCTTGTATCGCGACCCGGTGCCGCCACGCGCCATTCGGCCCGAGATCCCACGCTGGTTGCAGGAGGTGGTGCTGCGCTGCCTCGAAGTGGACCCGGATGCACGCCACGCCACAGCCGCCCAGCTCGCACACGACCTGCAGCATCCCGATCAGGTGATGCTGACCGATCGCGCGGAGCGCAGCCATCGCGACGGCAGATTCACGGTGCTGCAACGCTGGTGGCGCAGCCTGGGCCGCGACCGCAATCCCCAGGCGTCCAAGCCCGCGACGCATCTGGACGAAGCGCCGCTGTTGATGGTGGCGATCGACCTCAAGCACGAGGATCGCGCCCTGTGCGAAGCGCTGCGCGGCAATCTTAAACGCATCGTTTCGACCTTCCCGAAATCGCGGCTGGCCTGCGTCACCGTCATGCGCACCGCACGCATCGGCATGGACAGCAATCTCGACGCCGAAGGCCGCAATCGCCACGTGAAACGATTGATCGCGTTGCGCGACTGGGTCCGCCGGCTCGATCTCGACGAACATCGCATCACCGTGCACGTGCTCGAACACAGCGACCCTGCCCATGCATTGATCGACTACGCACGCGACAACGGCGTGGACCACCTGATCATGGGCGCCCGCGGCGTGACCGGCGTGCGCCGCATCCTCGGCAGCGTCTCCGCCCGCGTGGTCGCGGAAGCGCCGTGCACCGTGACCGTGGTACGCGCAGCCGAAGCGCAGGCGGCGGACACCGAGACGCCATAGAGCGCGTCCGCTGCAAGCATCATCCGCCCGCGCCCCGGCCGACGCCACGAAGGCTTCATGTGAATCGATCAAGTCCCAGGGCCTTGGCGTTTTCGAACATCAAAAACAGCCCGATCGCCCGGATGGCGGGCAGGGCCCCATCCTGCGCCTGGCTGCGAAGCATCCGCCAAACAACAGGCCGCCCGGAGGCGGCCTGTTGTGGTTCAAGCGAACGATAACCCGTTCGATGATCTCGCCGATCAGAACTCCTGACTGAACTTGATGCCGATCGTCCGCGGCTGGCCGCTGACGGTGTACACCTGCGCGGCGCAGACCGTTTCCGGGCACTGCACGTTGCGGCCGTACTGCGCGTTCTCGTCGAGCAGGTTCTTGATGTAGAGATCCACCGACCAGTTGTTCTTGCGCACGCCGAACGCCATATCGACCAGACTGTACGACGGCAGGTCGCCGAGGATGTTGCGCTCGAGGATACGCAGATCCGAGGTGCGCCGGCCTTCGGTCATCACCGAGCCCTGCCAATAGGCTTCGTAGTCGCGGATGTCGAAGGTGTAACGCGCGGTCAGGTTGCCCTTGTAGTCGGCGGTGACCGGCAGACGCGTGCCATCCGGCGCCTGCAGATCGGCCGGATCGCAGGTGGTGATCGGATTGCCGTTGGCATCGATCGCGCCGCAATAGTTCTCGGTCAGTTCCGCATCGTAGAAGCCCACGCCCGCAGATAGCTTGAGGTTGTAGCTCGCCGCCCAGTTCACGTCCATTTCGAGACCCTGGATCCGGGCCTGGTTGGCGTTGCGGATTTCGGTCAGGCCGTTCTGACCCAAGACCGGGAACTGGAAGTCGTCCCAGATCTGATGGAAGGCCGCACCGTTGAAGGTCAGGCGGTTATCGAACCAGGACGTCTTCCAACCGATCTCGTAATTGGTCAGGAACTCGGTGATGTACGGCGGCAAGGTGCCGCGACGGTTGATGCCGCCCGGGCGATACCCTTCCGACCAGGTGAAATACATCATCTTGTCGGGGCGGAACTTGTACGAGAGATTGACCTTGCCGAGCGTGTCTTTTTCGCTCACATCCTTGTCGAACACGGTGCAGGGCGCGCCCTCGAACGACGGCCAGTTCGCAGGATCCGGACCGTAGCGCACGATGCACGCGGCCTCGCCGTAGCGGTTCTGCGGCAGCTGGCCGCCCTGCGAGGCGTAGCCGTTGGCGAAGCCGAAGAAGCCCTTGAGGCTGTTGTCGGCGCGGAAGTGGCGGAACCCGACCGTGCCGGTCAGCTTGTCGGTGAAGTCGTAGGACAGTTCGCCGAAGATCGCTTCGTCGTGATCCTTGCGCAACTGTTTGGTCAGCCAGATGGTGTCTTCCCAGCCGCGCACCGAGAGGATCGAGGCGAGGCCATCGACGCGATAGCGCTGCTGGATGTCGTGGCTCTGATCCATCCAGAACAGGCCCGCGACGAAGCGCAGGCGGTTTTCCTGAGGCGAGGCGATGCGCAGTTCGTGACTGGTCTTCTTATAGCCGTCTTTGCCTTGGATGTACTGCGCCGGATTCACCAGATCGCCGTTGTCGTCGTAGAAATACGCGCCGTAGCCGAATAGGGTGTCGTACCAGAAGCCGTAGTCGCTGTAGTCCGAATCGGTGTCGACATCGCGCTTGAGGTGGGCGAATGCGTAGGTCAGGTCGAAGTTGCCGATCTTGCCCTGCAAGGTCAGCGCCGCCTGAGCCCAGCGGTCGTCGGAGAATTCGCGATAGGCGTGGCTGATCTTGCCTTCGCCGAGCGTGTTGTCGTAGGCGAAGTTGCCGTTGACCTCCTGACGCTGCCCCATGATCGTGGGCGTGATCGTCCAGTTGTCGTTGAGGTCGACCTTCAACGCGATACGCGCGCCGGCGGTGTCGACATCGTTGTAGTCGTCCTCGACCCGGTCCGCGTTGTTCTGCGTGATGCCCGAGGTCGGGAAGGTGCGTTCGCCGTAAACGTTGTCGACCCAGCCGGCGTCGTGCTTCTGCCAACCGACCAGGCGCACCGCCGCGCGATCGCCCATCGGGATGTTGACGAAGCCTTCGGCGACATGGCCCCAACCGCCACCGGTGATGGTGCTGGCTTCAAGGCCGTAGCCCGCGGAGAAACCCGCGGTGTCCGGCTTGCGGGTCACCAGCTTGAGCGTGCCCGCTTCCGAACTCGCGCCATAGAGGGTGCCCTGCGGACCGGACAGCGCTTCGACACGCTCGATATCGTAGACGTGCAGATCCAGCGCGCCCTGGATCGTGGTGATCGGCTGCTCGTCGAGATAGATGCCGACGCTGGGCAGCGGGCCGGAATGGTTGCCGTCGCCGCCGCTGGCCACGCCGCGCATATAGACCTGGCCGAAGCCGGGGCCATTCGGCGTGATCGATACGCTGGGCAACAACTTGGCGTAATCCTCGAAGTCGTTGACCTGCAACTCGTCGAGCTGCTGTGCGCCAATCACGTTCAGGCTGATCGGCACGTCCTGCGCCTTCTCGGTGCGTTTCTGCGCAGTCACCGTGATGGTTTCGAGGGTCGGACTGCCGTCCTGCCCCTCGTCGCTGTCCTGGGCCATCGCCATCCCGGCGAAGGCCATGCTGCCGAAGGCGACGCAAATCGCCGCGGTCAGCGGCAAACGCCGCAACTCAACCGGTCGCGCCGGTCCGGTACCTCGTTTGTGTCGCATTTCAGTCTCCCCGGTTATTGAACATCGGAACGCAAGGTGGAACGGTTGGAACAGCTCTCATGCGGCGCCCCTGGCGAGATCGGGCGTCGCGAATTCCGGAACATCGGGATAGGCGTCGAGCACCGGCCCGAGCGCCGCCTTTAACGGGTCGAGCCAAGGCTCGTAGTGCCGCCATTGGTCAATGCCGTCGCGGTTGATCGGCCGGCGCACCTGCTCCGAACTCGCGGTGCGCACCGGGCGGTCGTTCTCGTAGAAGCGCAGGCACGCGTCTTCGAACGGCAGACCGCAATAATCGAGCAGGCGTCTGACCTCGGCTTCGGTGTCGTCGACCATGCGCTCGTGAATCACGCGATGCACGCGATGCGGCAGCCCGCAGTCGGCGAACACCGTATCGAAATGCGCCATCAGTTCGACGTAATCGCGATAGTAGCGGCCAAGGTCTTCCAGACCGTAGCTGAACTTCTGGCCGCGCGCGAAATGCTGTTTGAACCCGGAGAAGCAACAGGCCATCGGGTGCCGGCGCGCATCGACAATCTTCGCGTTCGGCAGCATCAGATGAATCAGGCCCAGATGCAGGAAATTATTCGGCATCTTGTCGATGAACAGCGGCGCGGCGCTCTTGCGCTGCACACGGGTGCGTTCCAGGTACTGGCGGCCGAGTTCGCGGAATTGCGCCGGGTCGAGTGTCGCGACCGCTTCATGGTAGTTGGTTGAATTTCCCGCGTCGCGCCGCAGCGCCCGGGTCATCGAGATGATCTCCGGCAATTCCATCGTGCCTTCGACCGCCGAATGACTGGACAGGATCTGTTCGAGCAGGGTCGAGCCTGACCGCGGCAGGCCGACGATGAAGATCGGGTCCGCCGCGGGGTCGCCGCAACCGGCGCGTGCGGCGAAGAACCCGCAGGTATACACCTGTCTGGCGCGGGCGACGCGCGCCGTGGTGTCGCCCGCGCGATACGGCACCTGCTCCAGACGGATGCGGTTGGCGGCGCGGTAATGTTCGAAGGATTCGGCATAGTCGGCGCGGTCTTCCAAGGCCTTGCCCAGGGTGAACCCGAAATGCAGGCGGTGCTCGGCGTCGAGATCCGCGCGCGCCAGTTGCGCGCGCATGCGCGCGACATCGTCGTCGTCGAAACGGAAGGTCTTGAGATTGGCCAGGCTCCACCACGCCTCACCGAATCCGGGATCCTCTTCGGTGCAGCGCCGGTACGCGGCGATCGCCTCGGCCTGACGGCCCTCGGTTTTCAGCGCGTGGCCGTAGCTCATCCAGACGCGCGCGTTGTGCGGGTAGTCGCGCAGCAGTTCCTCGTACAGCGCGATGCCGCGCGCGTATTCGCCGAGCCTGCACAAGACGGCCGCCTTGAGCGTGCGTGCGCCTGGGTTCGTGGGGTCGTCGACGAGCAACAGATCCAACTGTTCCAGCGCCTTCGCCGACTGCTGGTCGCGGTGCAACACCAGCGCGTAGTGCTGGCGCGCTTCGCGGAATCCTGGCGCGAGTTCCAGACAGCGCGCGAACAGGCGCAGGGCCTCGGCGTTGCGGCCGACACGCACAGCCAGTTCGCCCAGCATCCGGATCGCGACCACATCGGTGGGATGTTCCTTGAGCCATGCGCGCAACGCGGCCTCCGCCTCGGGAAGGCGGTCGGCTGCCAAGGCTTCGGCCGCATGCAGCAAGGCGGGATCGCGCACGGAATGCCGGATGTAGGCCGCATAGGCCGCGTCGGCGCGATCGAGTCGGCCGACCGCGCGTTCGTAGTCGGCGAGCGCAAGCCACACTTGGGGCAATGCCGGATTAGTCGCGATCGCGCGATGGAGGGCCTCGATCGCCTCTTCGGTGCGGCCGGCGCGGGCCACGGCCAGCGCATATTCGTATTGCCCGCGCGGCATCCCCGGTTGCGACCGCGTCAACGGCGCCAGCAACTCGATCGCGCGCTCCAGCCGGCCGCACATCCGGTGAGAGATCCCGAGAATCATCTGCGCGACCGGATGGTCGCGGACCACGCTCAGGATTTCGTCGGCTTGGCGACCGGCCAGTTCCGGATCGCTCGCGAGCAATTGCGCGGCGTGTTGCAATGCGACATCGACACTGGCTGTGGCTGCGGTCAAGAGGGGTCTGCTTGAGTAGTTCCGGTCGTTCGTCCTAGGCAGGTCGCCTACTGGGCCTGACCGCCCGCAGGCCGTCTCGCTTGCCGACGATCATCGGCAATCTTCGCCGATGGCAGGTAGGCCGTCCAGCATCGACGGCCGCTGCGACCGCGCCGGCTGCGCTAGCATGCGGGCATGACGCGACATCGGAACGAGCAGGAGAACGGACGGGACGAAGGGTCTGATCCGTCCGGCGAGAGCGGGTCCATTGGGATCAGACTTTACGATAAGCCCGCCGGCGGCTGGGATGCGCTGCGGGCATCGTGGCAGGCACTGCGCGACCAACAAGCGCTGCGCCAAGGCGCGACCAGCCTGCTGCGGGCCAATCAGCCCGGCGGGTTCGATTGCCCGGGCTGCGCATGGCCGGATCGCAACCCGCACTCGACCTTCGAATTCTGCGAAAACGGCGTCAAAGCGGTCGCGAACGAATCGACGTCGAAGCGAGTCGGACGCGCGTTCTTCGCCGAACATCCGGTGTCGTGGCTGGCGCAACAGAGCGATGAGTTCCTCGAAGCCCAGGGGCGCCTGATCGAACCGATGGCCTACGACGCCGTCAGCGACCGCTACGTGCCGATCGAATGGGACGCCGCGTTCGCGCGGATCGCCGCCGCGCTCCGCGCTCTGGGTTCGCCCGATGAAGCGATCTTCTACACCTCGGGCCGGACGTCGAACGAGGCTGCATTCCTGTACCAGTTGTTCGTGCGCGCCTACGGCACCAACAACCTCCCGGACTGTTCGAACATGTGCCACGAGGCGTCCGGCGTGGCCCTGACTGAACAGATCGGCAGCGGCAAGGGGTCGGTGACGCTGGAGGATTTCGAACGCGCCGACGCGATCTTCGTGTTCGGACAGAACCCGGGCACCAATCATCCGCGCATGCTCGGCGAGTTGCGCAATGCGGCTCGTCGCGGCTGCAGGATCGTGGTCTTCAATCCCCTGCGCGAGCGCGGACTGGAGCGTTTCGTCGATCCGCAGTCGCCGCGCGAAATGCTCGGCGGCGACGCGACCGCGATCGCTTCGCATTATTTCCAGCCAAGGATCGGCGGCGATCTCGCGGTCGCCGCCGGGATCGCCAAAACCGTGCTCGCGCGCGCGCGGCCCGGCAACGATGCTGTAGATACCGCGTTTATCGCCATGCACACGCTCGGTTTCGAGTGCTTCGCCGAAACGCTGGAAAGGATCTCCTGGGACGAGATCGAACGCGAATCCGGACTGGCCCGGGCGCAACTGGAACAGGCCGCGCAGGTCTACCTCGACAGTCATGCCACGATCTTTTGCTGGGGCATGGGCATCACCCAGCACCGACGCAGCGTGGCCACGATCCAGATGCTGATCAACCTGATGCTGCTGCGCGGGAACATCGGCAGGCCCGGCGCCGGCCCCTGCCCGGTGCGCGGCCACTCCAACGTGCAGGGCGACCGCACGATGGGCATCTACGAGAAACCTTCCGCGGCCTTCCTCGACCGCCTCGGCGCCGAATTCGGATTCGAACCGCCGCGCGCGCACGGCTTCGACACCATCGCCGCGATCGAGGCGATGCGCGATGGCCGCGGCAAAGTCTTCTTCGCGATGGGCGGCAATTTCGCCGCGGCGACGCCCGACACCGCGATCACCCACGCGGCGTTGCGCAACTGCGCGCTCACCGTGCAGGTCAGCACCAAACTCAACCGTTCCCATGTCATCCACGGCCGCGAAGCGCTGATCCTGCCCTGCCTCGGCCGCACTGAGATCGATGCCCAGCGCGAAGGCGCGCAAGCGGTCAGCGTCGAGGATTCGATGAGTATGGTGCATCTGTCTTCCGGCATGAACCCGCCCGCTTCGGACCGGCTGATGTCCGAACCGGCGATCGTGGCCCGGCTCGCGGCCGCGACTCTGCCGGACAGCGCGATCCCGTGGCTGGCGCTGATCGCGCATTACGACCGTATCCGCGAACGCATCGCGCGCGTGGTGCCCGGCTTCGAAGATTTCAATGCGCGCGTGCGGAAGCCCGGTGGTTTCCATCTGCGTCATCCCTGCCGCGAACGCGAATTCCCGAATCCGCAGGGCAAGGCGCGCTTCATCGCGCATGCCTTGGGCGACGCCGACGCGCCTCACGCGGCAGAGGCCTCAAGCATGACTGCGGCGGCGGCCGCGCCGGAAGCGGTTTCGGAAGCGGCATCAGGAGGGGCGCCGGGCCCGACGCCCCTTCTGCACAAGCCGCTGCTGCATATGATGACGATTCGCGCGCACGACCAATACAACACCACGGTCTACAGCGCCAACGACCGTTACCGCGGCGTGCACGGGTTGCGCCGGGTCTGCTTCATCTCGCGCGCTGATCTCGACGCCTTGGGTTTCGCCGACGGCGACCATGTCGACCTGATCTCGGTCTGGCGGGACGAAGAACGCATCGCCCGCGATTTCCGTCTCGTCGAATACGATATCCCACCGGGTTGCGTGGCCGGATATTTTCCTGAAACCAATGTGCTGGTGCCTTTGGATCACCATGCCGAACACGCGCGCACGCCTGCGTCGAAATCGATTCCGGTGCGGCTGCGGCGGACGGCTAACGCGACGGCGACGGGGGGAGCGACGGCATGAGCGAAGAGCATGCGCTCGCCCTGCTCGGTCTGCTTGCGCAGGAAGACGGGCAGTCGTTGCCGCGGCTCGCGAAACGACTCGGTCTTGGCGCCAGCGAATTGCGCCGTTTGCTGGCCGCGCTGGGACATGATGCGCGCTATGACGGCCTCGGCCTTGTCGAACAGCGCCAAGACGGCGAACGCACCCTACTGTGGCTGACCGCGCGCGGGCGCACGTTGTGCGCAACCGGCAACCGCGAGAACGCGCCATGACCACGACAATTGTCGATGGATTGCGTGCGCACCTGGTCACGCATCATGGCGACGGGACACCGTTGCGGCGCGAAGAGCGCGTCATCGAGGAAACGCCGATCGCCCTGCTCTACAATGGCCGCTCGTTCGCGGTGATGATGGCCACGCCCTGCGACCTTGCTGACTTCGCGCTGGGTTTCGCGCTCAGCGAGGGCATCGTCGGCTCGCCCGCCGAGTTCGAACTGGTCGATATCGTGCGCGCGGAGAACGGCATCGCGCTGCATGCGGCGATTCCGCAGTCGCGATTCGAGGCTTTGGACTCGCGGCAGCGCACGCTCGAAGGTCGCAGCGGATGCGGGCTCTGCGGCATCTCCCATCTGGAGGCCGCGCTGCGCCCCCACCCTGTGGCCGCTGACGGCCCGCATGTGCCGGCGTCGCGCATCCGCGAAGGTCTGGACCTGCTCGCGCGACACCAGCCGCTCAACGCCCGCAGCGGCGGCGTGCACGCCGCCGGCTTTGTCCACGGCGACGGTAAGACCATGGAGATTCTCGTGCGCGAAGACGTCGGACGCCATAACGCCCTGGACAAACTGGTTGGCGCAATGCGCCGCTGCGAACCGGCGATCGATCCCCATGGCGGATTTCTCACGATCACATCGCGCGCCTCTTACGAAATCGTGCATAAGGCGGCGTGCGTCGGCATCTCGATCGTGGTCGCGATCTCTGCGCCGACCAGCCTCGCGATCCGCTGCGCCCGCGACGCCGATCTGACCCTGATCGGATTCGCGCGCGACGGCCGGATGAATGTCTACCACGGCGACGACCGGATTCGCTGAGCGCAATCCGCGCCTCTCTTGTTTCGGCCTGCGCGCGAAACGCGCGGCGGCGCTCAGGGCAGCGCTTGCAGCGCTGCGAGCAAGGCGGGGCGTAATTTGGCGATAGCTGCGCCTTCGGAGCGGGATACTTCGATGTGCAACGCCGAAAGCAGCATCCACAGGTCATGCCTGCGCGCCAGCCATGCCGTATCCCGATATGCGAGGCCGGGCTCGCCGAGACGGCCACGCAGGTCTTCGAACCATGCGCCCCACTCCGCCTCCTCGTGCAATCCGCGCATGGCCACGAACAACAGCGGTCGCGCCAGCCGTTCGGATTCGCCGAACACATAGGCATGCGCATCGCGGGGCACGGCCTGCTCCGCGATGGCGCGGATGATCCGATCCAATTCTGGTTTGCCGATGTTCGGATTCAGCGCCAACTGCATCAACCAGTCGGCGCCGTGCGCGACGCCGTGCCGCCAACCGACATCGCGATCGAAGCCGCGATAGTCGCGCACGCTTTCCAGATAGGCCGCAGCGCGCTCGACCATCGCCGCACGCTCCTCCGCCGTCATCCATGGCGAAACGCGATCGGTACGCGCGATCTCGGCCAACACCAGGGCCGCGAACGGACGGGCCACGCCATGGCGGTCGCGGCCATCGAGCATCGTGCGCAAACGCTTTTCCAGCATGCGCAACCGCTCGGGGCCGAATGCGCCGGCCCGCATCCAGTGCTGCAGCGCTTCGTAGGCGACGCCATCGCGCAATTCCGCGGACGGAGAGGACAGACAACCGATCAGCGCCTCGGCGAGCGCAAAGCGCGCGGTCGGGTCTTCGATCGCGAAAGACCGCTCCTTCAATTCCTGCAAGGCCGTACGAGTCCAACTCGCAGGCGGACATGCCGCACGCGCGACCTCGACCATCGGGCACAAAAAAAGAAGCAACGCTACCGATATCCACGCTCTGCTTCCCCGCTTTAAACGACGACAGCGCTGCCATGCCGCATCTGCGCGCGATCGCGCGACTGTTATCGACCGATGCATCTGCGCACCCCTCTCAAATCGCATGATCGCCACGATACGTCGATGCGGCACATGCGCCTAGTGCGTCGACGCCCTATGCTTGCCCCACCTCCGCTCGATTCAACAATGTCATGCGCACGTCTCTGCTCGCTATCGCCATGCTTGCCGCCACACTGGCCGCTTGCAACGGCCAAAATCAGAACACCTCCGACGCACCCACCGCCACGATGGCCGCCAAACCCGATCCCGCCGCGGAAGCGACATTCGCCGAGTTATCGAAACGCTGGCTGGACGGCTGGCTACGTCTGAACCCGGTCAGCGCCACTCAGCAAGGCGATCATCGCTTCGATTCTGAACTCGACGATCTCGGCGTCGGTGCGCGCAAAAGCTATGTGGAATTCTCCAAGGCCATGCTGGCCGAACTCGATGCGATCGATGCGGCCAAGCTTTCGCGCGAAAATCAGATCGACGCCGCGATCCTGCGCAACCAGATCATGTCCGACATCTGGGGCATGGACACTTTGCAGGCCTGGGCTTGGGATCCGCAGCTCTACAGCGGCTTGGCCGGGGGCGCGATCTACAACCTGATGGCGCGCGAATTCGCGCCGATGCCGGACCGGCTCAAGTCCGCGACCGCACGGATGGAAAAGCTTCCTCGCCTGTTCGCGCAAATGCGCGAAAACCTCGATCCGGCGCGCGTGCCGAAAATCCATGCCGAAACCGTCGCCAAGCAGAACAGCGGCGTGATTTCGCTGATCGACCAGTTCATCGCGCCCAATGCCGGTCAGTTGCAGGGCGAGGATCGCACACGCCTGGATGCGGCGATCGCCGGTCTGCGCAAAGCGGTGGAGGAACATCAGCAGTGGCTGGACAAGACCTTGGTGCCGAATGCGAAGGGCGATTTCCGCATCGGCGCGAAGCTGTACGACGAGAAGCTCAAGTTCGCGCTGATGTCCTCGCTCTCGCGCGCCGACATCAAGCAACGCGCCGAGGCCGAACTGAGCCGCGTTCGCGGCGAAATGTACAAGGTTGCGCAACAAGTGCTGAAGGATCGCCCCGGCGCGCCGGAGTTGCCCGAACAGGCCGATGAAGCGCAGCAACAGAAGGCGATCGAAGCGGCGTTGGAACTGGCCTATGCCGAGAAACCGAAGCGCAGCGACGTGGTCGACACCGCCAAACAGACTCTCGCGCAGGCCTCCGAATTCGTGCGCGCCAAGGATCTGGTGACGATGCCGGACGATCCGGTCGAAATCATCCTGATGCCGGAGTTCCAGCGCGGCGTCGCCGTGGCCTACTGCGATGCGCCCGGGCCGCTCGACAAGGGATTGAAGACCTATTACGCGATCTCGCCGATCCCCGAGGATTGGAGCGACGAACAGACCGATTCGTTCCTGCGCGAATACAACACCAGGATGATCCATCTGCTCTCGATCCACGAAGCCATGCCCGGCCATTACCTCGAAGGCGCGCATTCGGCGCGTCACCCCTCGGTGCTGCGCGGCGTGCTGCGATCGGGCATGTTCGCGGAGGGCTGG
The DNA here is from genome assembly GCA_008015095.1 of Lysobacteraceae bacterium. Classification (GTDB taxonomy): domain Bacteria; phylum Pseudomonadota; class Gammaproteobacteria; order Xanthomonadales; family Xanthomonadaceae; genus Lysobacter_I. The sequence goes on from SSEV01000021.1 coordinate 47,417, forward strand.
GCGGTGTACACCGAGAGCGTGATGATGGACGCGGGCTACCTCGACAACGACCCGCTGTTCCGGTTGATGCGCTACAAGTTCTATCTGCGCGCAATCGCCAACGCGATCCTCGACCAGGGCGTGCACGTCGACGGCTGGACCCGCGAACAGGCGATGGAACTCATGGTCAGGCGCACCTTCCAACAAGAACGCGAGGCCGCGGGCAAATGGAACCGGGTCAACCTGACCAGTGCGCAGTTGCCGACCTACTTCGTGGGCGTGCAGGAGCATTTCGATCTGCGTAGCGCGATGGAGAAAAAGCTCGGCAAAGACTTCAAACTCAAGCCCTATCACGATCAGGTCTTGTCCTACGGCGCCCCACCGGTGCGGCTGGTGCGCGCGATGATGCTTGATGAACCGATCCGTTGAACCGACGCGTTGAACCGACGCGTCAAAGCGGCGCCGCATAGATCATGCCGCCTTCGGCCGGCCCATTGAGTTACAGGGCCGGTTTCGCGGGCTGATCCATGGCGTGGACACCGATCGCCGCCGGCGCCCGGCCCCCCAGGACACCGGCGGTCTCATGGAATCCGGTTGGATCGGACGCAGAAGGCGACGCCGAGACCCAATACACGCTATCGGGTTCGATGACCCGATGCTCGAGCCGGTGTTCCGTCGTGAATTCGCGCCATTGGGGCGACATCGCCCATCCGGGGCGGGTATGCTTGCCACCAGCGTGTCATGCCATCGGCATGGATGCGAGCGCCCGACCGGGGGCGTGGGCCGGTAGGCCTGCGCAGGGTGGTTCACACCGGGGGCGAGCACGCTTCGAGTCCGCTTCTGGTCGGGATCGCCGTTGGGACAGCGGGGTTCCGATCCATAAGGCCGAAACGTGGAGACGTCGGGGTGAGCATTTTCGATTCCGTCAAACGCTGGCGCGCAGCACTGCAGACCGCGACGCAACGCGATGAGGCCGCCACGGCGCAGGCGGGGCCGTCGCGGTCCGCGGACCTGACGCATGCGACAGGCGCCATGGCGCGCGGCCTCGAAACGAGCGCCATGGAACACACCGACGCCGGGCGGTCCAGCACACCATCGACGTCCTTGCGTCATGGCGATCTCCGCCAAGAAGAACAGGTTCCGCACGATCTCTACCCCGTAGAGGCCGTCTACGACGGCCCGGAGCGCCGATTGAAACCACGCACGCCACCGCGCCGCGGCACCCGGGTGCTGGTGGTCGACGACTCGACCACGATCGTCGCGGTGTTGCGGAAAATGCTGCAACAGAACGGTTACGACACCATCGAGGCCTACAGCGCGGAAGATGCGCTTGAACTGGCCAAGCGCGAACGCCCGGACCTGATCTTCCTCGATATCGTGCTGCCTGGCATGGATGGTTTTTCGGCGCTGCGCACTTTACGCCGCGATCCGGAGACCAAGCCTATCCCGGTGATTATGATCAGCGGCAACGCACAGGCCACCGAACAGTTTTACGTGCAGCGGATCGGCGCCGACGATTTCATGAAGAAGCCCTTCTCCCGCGCAGAAGTGTTCGCGCGGGTCGAACGCCTGCTCGACGAAGAGGGCGTGCCGCGGCGCGCCAGCAATATCAATCCGGTCTCGGTGGTGCCGGTCGCGGGCTGAGTCGGCTGAGTCGGTCGAATGGGGTGGGCCGGTTGAATTGACGCATTGCGCGACACGCCGAATCGTCGGCACGCGCGCCTCTGCGCGCTTGGTCTTCATGGCGTCGTCAGACGCAATTTCATTGGTTCCCGCGCTGGCTGATGATGACGCCGCCGAGGATCAATGCGCCGGCGATCGCCATCGTGAACGTCAACGGCTCATCCAGCAGCAGCCAGGCCCAACCGACTCCAAACAATGGCACCAAATAGGTCGTGGTCGCGGCGCGCGAAGCGCCGATTCGGGCGATCAAGCGGTAATACACCACGAACGCGATGCCGGTGCAGAATATGCCGAGCGCCGATGCCGCCAGCCACGCGTTGGTCGAGACAGGGCGCACAGGCCATTGCAAGAATGCGAACGGCGCTGTGAGCAGAGCCGCGCATCCCAGCGTGGCCGCAGCGACAGCCGTCGTCGGCAGACCGAGCAGATGGCGCTTCACCAGATTGGCGCCGACGCCGTACAGAAACGCGGCGCATGTGCCTGCGGCGGCGGCCATGCCGACGCTCTGGCCTGAGACCTTGCCGCTGGCCAGGACCGCCACTCCGACGAATCCTGTGAACAGGGCGAGCGCGCGACGCCGGCCTATCCGCTCGCCGTAGAACAAGAAGGCGACCAGTGCGGTGAACAGCACGGCCATCGCATTGGTGATCGCGCCGATACCCGCTGGCGCGCGCTGCGCTGCCCAGGCGAACAGGATGAAAGGGATCGCAGCATTGATCGCGCCGATCAGCGCCAGACGAGGCCACAGACGGGGACTGAAAGAAGCCCGGGCCCGCCATAGGGAACGGCAGCAGGATCAGGGCTCCGAGCCCCAGCCGCACCGAGACGAGCGGCGCCGCGCCGAAATCGGCCGCAGAGATCCGCATGAACATGAAGGACGCGCCCCAGACCGCAGCGAGCGCGGTCAATTCCAGCGGCGTGCGCCAAGCGGAGACATCGCTTTGCGAGGACATCGAAGGTGAAGGAATGCTGTTCATGCGCGGCCCCAGATGAGAAAAATCATTTTTGGAACAACCCGAGAGAGGGAAAACCGACACGCGCAAAGAAAGCGGGCATCGATGGTTCCAGCCTCTGCTACCGCGACAGCGCGGCATGCGCCGAACACGCATCCTGTCCACGAGCCGTGTCGCCGGCCATCGGCAGCGGCCCGGGAGCGGCTCGCCACCGCAGCGCCACCGATGTGAATCCCAGCGTGGCCATCGGCATCGATGTTCACGCGCAACAGACTCGGACGCCCCATGCCTCTCCCTGCACGATCGTCACCTGCGCCGGAAGCCCGGCCGGATCGAGTACGCGCATGAAATCTGGTTTGTGCCTCGGGTAAGGCCATATCGTCGGCGATCATCCGGCCTACGACTATTATGTTGTTCTGCGTAACTCCGACAAGCGCATACTTTGGAGGCCAGGCACAAATTAAATTTGAGGCTGATATGAACATTCGTCCGGAGCTGCTGCCGGCATTGGCCGCATTCGAGGCGGCCGCACGCCACCAGAATTTCGCTCACGCCGCGGAAGAGCTGCATCTGACCGCCAGCGCGATCAGCCATCATGTGCGCAGGCTCGAAAGCCGACTCGGGATCAGCCTGTTCCGACGCCATGCGCGCGGCGTGATTCTCACCGCCCAAGGCCGGATGCTCGCCGACGCTACCGGCAGCGCGCTCGCGGATCTGGAGAGCACCTTGCGCAGCCTGCGCGACGGGCGCGATGAGCATGTCCGGGTACGGATCACCACCCTGCATTCGCTGCTCAACGCCTGGTTGCTGCCGAGGCTCGCGGAGTTCTCGACACGCCATCCGCAGGTGCGCTTGGAATTCGACAACTCGATCGCGCTTACCCGCTTCGACGACAGCGGCCCCGACCTGGGGATTCGCTATGGTCCCGGCCACTGGCCCGGCCTCAGCGCGCATCTGATGATGGGCGACGAACTGATCCCGGCGGCGGCCCCGCAATTCGTCAAACGCGCGAAAACGCCTGATGCGATCGCCGGCCTGCCACTCGTATCGGATCTGGCCCGTCAGGGGTGGCCCGACTGGTTTCGCGCCGCCGGCGTACATGGCGCGCAACCGAATATCCGGCATACCTTCAGCGATAGCACCGACGCATTGGAGGCCTCCGCACGAGGTCTGGGCGCGGTGTTGGCGCGCACGAAGATCGTCATGCCCTGGCTTGCCGCAGGGCGCCTGCAGCGCTTACCCGGACCGGCATTGCCTACCCGCTGGAGCTACTACATCGTCCATCCTTCGCATCGGCGCTTGCATCCCGCCGCGAAGCGATTCGCGGATTGGTTGCTGGAAGCCGCCGCACGGGACACGACTGCATCGGAGGTCTCCGCCGTGGCTGCGAACGCCCATAATGCTCGGCCCCGCCCCCCGAGCCGCCGATGAGTACGTCCGCGATGAGTACGCCCACCGCAACCCGCGCCGCCTGGCTGCAGATCCACTTCTGTGTGCTGCTGTGGGGATTCACCGCCATTCTCGGCAAACTGATCAGCCTGCCGTCGCTGCCTCTGGTGTGGTGGCGAATGCTGATCGTCGTCGTGCTCTTGCTGATGTTGCCGAGGGTCTGGCGCGGGCTGCGCCTGATGACGCCGCGGCTGCGCTGGAGCTATGCCGGCGTCGGCGCACTGGTGGCCTTGCACTGGCTGACCTTCTACGCGTCGATCAAGCTGTCGAACGCATCGGTGGGCGCGACCTGCATGGCCTTGAGCTCGGTATTTACGGCGCTGGTCGAACCGCTGCTCACCGGCAGACGCATTTCCAAGCGCGAGCTGCTGTTGGGTATGGCCGTATTGCCAGGCGTTGCGCTGGTGGTCGGCGGTGTGCCCGATGGCATGCACGCCGGGATCATCGTCGGCGCATGCTCAGCGCTGTTTGTCGCATTCTTCAGCACGCTCAACAAACGATTAAGCGACCATGGCGACGCGCTGGCGGTCACCGCGATCGAACTCGGCGGCGGGACGCTGCTATTGAGCATGTTGGCGCCGGTCACCGCCCTGCTCTCGCCTGCATTCGGCGACAGCCCGTTCGTCCTGCCCGATCTGCGCGACGCGCTGTACCTGCTGACCTTGGCCGTGGCCTGTACTCTGGTGCCGTTCGCACTGTCGCTGGTCGCGATGCGGCCACTGAGCGCCTTCGGGATCAATCTGGCGGTATCGCTGGAGCCGGTCTACGCGATCGTGCTCGCGATCGTGCTGCTGGGGGAACAACGTGAACTGAGTCCGCAGTTCTACTTCGGGGTCGCGATCATCCTCGCTTCTGTGCTGATCTATCCGTTTCTGATGCGCCCGAGCAGAGTGGCGCATCCGGAACTTCTGGCCACCAGCGAGTCCAAGCAAGTGGGCGAATGAACGGTCGCAGCGGGGCTGTGGCAGTCTAGACGTCCGCTCCCCCGCACGCCCTTAGCCCGGATCTCATGTACCTGGAGTACTACGGCCTCGAACAGGCGCCGTTCTCGATCACCCCGGACCCGCATTACGTGTTCCTCAGCGAACACCATCGGGACGCGCTGGCGCATCTGCTCTATGGGATCCGCCAGGGCGGCGGCGGCGGTTTCGTGCAACTCACCGGGGAAGTCGGCACCGGCAAGACCACGCTCAGCCGGCTGCTGCTGAGCCAACTGCCGGAGAACACCCAAGCGGCGCTGGTGCTCAATCCGAGGTTGGAGCCGCTGGAGTTGCTCGAAACCATCTGCGAAGAACTTCGCATCCCGCTCGACGGCGCGACGGCGCCGCCCGCGGCAAGCGCCAAAACGTCCGCCGCAGCGCGCAAACGCAAACCCACGAACGCCAAGCGCAGCGGGAAAGCGCTTTTCGACGCGCTCAGCGCGTATCTGCTCGATGCCTACGCCAAGGGCGACCGCGTGGTGCTGATCATCGACGAGGCGCAGAATCTCTCCGCCGACGCATTGGAGCAGGTGCGCCTGCTGACCAATCTCGAAACCGAAACCCAGAAGCTGTTGCAGATCATCCTGATCGGCCAACCCGAACTGCGCGATGCGCTGGCCCGCCCGGATCTGCGCCAACTCGCGCAGCGGATCACCGCGCGTTATCACCTGAGCCCGCTCGACGAAATGGAGACGGGCGATTATCTGCGCCATCGCATGACCGCGGCGGGCGCGGCCCGCTTCCCGTTCGCGCCCGGTGCGGTGCGCCGCATCTACCGGCGCAGCGGCGGCGTGCCGCGCTTGATCAACGTGATCGCCGAACGCGCGCTGCTCGGCGGTTACGCGCGCGACCTGCTCACGATCGATGCGGCGACGGTCGAGCGCGCTGCCGACGAGGCGCTGATGCCGGCGGCGGCGGCGTCCGCCTATGCGCGCGCGCATCGCGCAGCCTTGCGCAACGCGGCTATCCTGACCCTGCTTGTCGGCGGTATCGTCGCGTGGCTGTCGTGGGCGGCGCGTGATGACGCCGACGATCTCAAGATGGCGGGGCAAGGGCCTGCGCGAACCGGTGCCGTTACCGCGCGCACGAATGATTCAGCCGCTGTGCGAGCGCCCACCGCAACGAATGCCGCTCCGCCTACGACCGACGATATTCCGAAACTCGACGCGACCGTGGTCGCCGCGCTGGCGGCAAACGCGCCGGATCGTGGCTCCGCCGCTTTCCGCGCACTGCGCGCACTGTGGGCGGCGCCTGCCGCGTTGGATGCGATTGCGCCGGAAACCTGCCCCGAATTTCCGGTGCCGGGCTGGCGCTGCCTGCGCGCACAGGCCACGCTCGACCGCCTGCATGCGCTGAATCGTCCGGTGCTATTGCGACTGCATCACGGCGACGGCCATGGCTGGGTGCTGCTGGCCGGCATCGACGCGCGTTACGCGCGGCTGGAGCAACAGGGACAGCGTTTCGATCTGGATCGGGTCAGCCTGTCCTCCGTCTGGCGCGGCGAGTATCTCGCGCTTTGGCCGGCGCAGGCGGATCTGGAGCCGGCCATCGCCCATGCGGACGCTTCGGCGATGGCATGGCTGCGTCAACGGCTCGTCCGCGACGCGAACGCCGCAGGTCTCGCGATCAGCGCCGACACCGCAACCGCGATCCGTGCGTTTCAGGCGCGCCACGGCCTGCGCAACGACGGTATCGTCGGCCCCGAAACCCTGTTCGCGCTGACGGGCCATGATCCCGGGCCGCGCTTGCAGACGACGGAACGCTAAGCCATGTCGATCATCCTCGAAGCGCTGCGCAAATCCGAAGCCGCACGTCGACGCAGCGAAGCGCCCGATGTTTTCGCGACGATGCCGTCCACGGCAGCGCGCCCACACGAGCGACGCCGCCCGCCTGTCTGGGGTTTCGCCATCGCGGCTTCGCTGGCGGCGCTCGTGAGCGTGATCGCGATCTGGTCGCTACGCGGAGAACCGAAGACAGACATCGCGCCCCCGCACGATCGACAGGCGCAGAACGACGGTTCCGGCGCGCGCATCATGCCGTCGACGCCCACCATGCAGGCGCCGACTCCGATCACGCCCGCGGACGCGCCGACCACGCCTGCCTCGATGCGGCCCCCCATCGCTGTCACGCCTTCGCCGCCGACCGCGGTTCCCGCGCCTACGCTTGCCGTGAAAGAGCCCCCGGCTGCGCCCCGAGCTGTGATCGCATCCGATCCCGTGCCTTCGCCGCCCGCATCCGAACCCGCCGTCATATCGCCTCCTGCGCCGACGACGACTCCGACGCAAACGCCGGCCTTGTCCGATCATGCCTCACCGCCTCGATCCGACTCGAATGAACAGCCGGTGCGCGTGTCCGATCTCGACCCGGGCACGCGCCGGCAACTGCCTCCACTGAAACTCAGCATGCATCTGTGGGACGAAACGCCCTCACGGCGCTTTCTCATCATCGACGGACAACGGCTGAAAGAAGGCGATCTGCACGGCGAGGTCGTGATCGAACGGATCGAGCGCGAAGGCGCGATCGTGGTCTGGCGCGGCGTGCGGATGCGAATCGGCGTGCGCTGAGACGGCGATCCGCTACGGTTCTTGACCTCCGCATTCAACCCGCATGCTGCTCCGGCAGGCATCTCGACACGGCGCTGGCGCCTGCGTTTTTCGACCGCTTCGCCGACCCGCGTCTCAACCGGGCTCTTCGCAGTCGTAGGCGCGCAGCAGATCGGCGAGGGTCTTGCCCGACTCGTCGCGAAACCGCTCGGTAGTGACATCGACGCGGCTCAGGCGATCGACCCGGAAATTGCGGAAATCGGACCGCGATTCGCACCAGGCCGCGAGGGTCCACACTTCGCCCCAGAAAAAGCAACCGAGCGGACGCACGACCCGCGCGCTGATCCGCCCGCCCAGGTCGACATAGTCGATGTCCAGCTTGCATCTGCCATCGATGGCCTCGCGCACACGCAGCAGCCGCGCGCGGGTTTCGACGTCGGGCCCCACCGGCGGCGCGAAGATCGAAAGACTGTCCGCGGCCGCGCGTTCGACCGCAGGCAACACGCCCAGGATTTTCGACAATGCGTCTTCCGCGCTCGCGGCGAGCGCTTGATCGATCCGCGGTTGCGCGACCCTGACGCTGGCCACGAGCGCCTGGGCTTCCTGCGCGGTGAACATCAGCGGCGGCAGATCGAATCCCTGACGCATGCGGTAGCCCACGCCCGCCTCACCTTCGATCGGCACGCCCTGGGCCTGCAACACGGAGATATCGCGATAAACCGAACGCAGCGACACGCCGAATCGCTGCGAGATGAAAGCGGCCGTCGTCAAGCGACGGCCGCGGATGAGTTGCACGAGACGGAACAGGCGATCGGCGCGGCGCATGTGCGTGGGTTTGGAGCGGCCAGTGTGGCCCTGACTACACGGCTCGACTAAGCGGCTCGACTAAGTGGCTCGATTCCACTGCCCGAACCAACGGAACGACCCGATCGGCCGAATCGGCGGCTGTCAGCCATGGTTCGCCCATGCGGTTCGGCGCTTTGGAATCAGTCGCCCATGTAGCAGCAGTTGAGTTTGTTGCCGTCGAGATCGCGGAAATAGGCCGCGTAGAAACCCGGATAACGCTGACCCGGCGCACCTTCGTCGGTACCGCCGAGCTCGATCGCCTTGGCGTAGAGACGATCGACCTGTTCGCGATTGCTCGCGGCCAAGGCCACCATTGTGCCGTTGCCGACCGTCGCCGCTTCCTTGTTGAAGGGATAGGTGATACCAAGCCCCGCGCCCGCTTCCGAATTGCCCCAGGCGATGAAGTAATCGGGTTCTTCCATGAAGCGTTTGGCCCCGATTTCGGCGAGGACGGCATCGTAGAAAGCGGCGGCGCGGGCAAGATCTTTGGTTCCGAGCGTGGCGTAAGCGAGCATGGTGGTATCCGGTTGGTTGGCTGATTGGTTGGGCAGATTGTCCGCGACCGCTGCTGACACCCTTATGTCAGCAGCGTCGCGGCGACAGGAGTATCCTACGCCCGCTTCCACCGCAGACGATACCGTTCATCCGCCAGGAACCGATGATGCCGACGCTTCATTTCCGACTCGATCGCGATCATGTCGAACTGAATCAGTTGCTGAAACTCAACGGCGTCTGCGACAGCGGCGGCGCGGGCAAGCATCTGGTCGCGAGCGGGGCGGTCCGCGTCGACGGCGACGTCGAACTCCGCAAGACTTGCAAAATCCGCGCCGGCCAGACGGTCGAGGTCGGCGCGACCGTCATTCACGTCGTCGCGGACTGACCTGCCGCGACGGACACGCTCGGTAGGCGTCCAATCCCTAGGCGTCCAATCCGTTCGCTTCCCGCGTCTTCGATCATTCATCCTGCCACATGCGATCCGGCCGCACGATATTTGCTCGTGTTTCAGTCCACCCGACAGATTCCGATCCAGCCTGATGCCCGCGAAAGTCCATGTGAACGCGCGCTATGGTCATCGCCGGGTTCGTGAACGAAGCGCTGGCGGTGAACCGGCACGAGGCGAAGTGTATGCGGCGGCCTGGGCGGGCGTCGCCTGCAGACGATGGCGGACGCCAGGCGGAATGGGCAGCAGCAGGCCGAAGGTCGCCACGCCCTTGCTGAACCACTGCGCTGCGCCGGTACGGATGCGATCTCCGGGTCGCCAAATCGCCTCGCCGAACATCGCATGCGCCACGCAGACGCCGACGAGCGCGCCAGCAACGCCAGCGCATCGATCCCTTGCGACAAACGTTGGCCCATGATGCCGCTGCCCACCACGATCGCGAGCAGGATCAGGCTGCCGAGAAACTCGGCTGAGAAACTCGGCCGATAACGCGCGCGTAGCGGGCCTCATCCGGAACTCCTGCCGATCTCGCAGACCTCTCGTTCGGCTGTCAGCCTGTCGAGCTTCTCCAGTGGCAGCGCCGCCAACCATTCGATGCGCCTGCGCAACTCGGCGAAGGCCTTGAGATAAGCGTGCCTGCGCGTGCCCTCGTCGCCCTCGACCGCGGCGGGGCCGTCGACGCCCGGTGCGCGAGCATCGGCGCACCAAGCCATATCGGGCAGATCTCTCCCGTGGCCTGATCGCAGTCCGTGATCACCGGATCCATTCGCGGCGCATCGGCAGTCGCAAACTCATCCCAGCCAGGACTTGCTGCGCGAACGCGTGATGTCGTATCCGATCTTCGCCGCCGGTTCGGCGACCATCGGCTGCACGTTCCCGCGCGGTCTGCTGCCGGCGCCTCAGGCGCGAAAGCGCCCTTCGCCGGGCACATTGAGCAAGGCTTCCGCCATCACGCTGCGCACGGAATTCCCGGTGCACAGCACCAGGATGGCGCTTATGACACCCATCGTCATTGTCGGAATCCGGATCTCAAGAGTGATTAGAGCCCAGGTGATCTCAACATCCAAGTGGCCGCGAATCTGATTTCGCTCGACGAACGGTCAGCGCAACTCAGCGTACGAAAGCGGGAGATAACGATGAGGTGTGCTCGGCGCCACAGCAGCGGCGCGTCATCCGGGCTGTCTGTGACGGCAAACCCACGACGCTGATCCCGTACGGCCAGAGCGTGGGCGAGGGTGCTCAGGCCAGCGGCAGCGACTGCTCCGCCTGGCAGAGTTCATCATGCCAGCGCTGCAGAATTTCGATCTGCGGATCGGTCTTGCCTTCCCCCAGAGTCTCCACATAGCGGCAGGAAGCGTAATCGCGCGCCTGATGCTCGTAGCGCTCGATCCAGTCGCGCCGCGACGACATCTCAGCGTGTTCGGGCCGCCAAGCGGCCGAATACGGCGGCCGCAGGCGTTGCATGCCGATCCGCCAAGGCTTGGGGCTGACCCGTGCGCGGAAGCACTGCTGGTGACGGCACATCCGCGCATAAAGCGCATCTACGCCCCATGCCCCGAAACAGGCGTCGACTTGTGGGTCGTTCGGATCGAAACGACGATGCACGGCGAGCAGGCGCAGACCCGCAGGCGTGCGATAGATGCGCAGCCGCCATTCCGGCTTCTCGCGCAAAAAAGCCCGAATGCGCCGACGTGCGATCTGTTCGGCGCCGCCTCGGATGGCGATGAACGCCCCGTCCAATTTTTTTGCCAATGCGCCACTGAAGGTCAATGCCGCGAACACCGCGATGATGGCCGCCGGCACCGGTCGCCAATGCAGCAGCCCTTGCATCGTGGCCGCGACCGTCAGCGCCACAAGAAGCCCGGCGAGCAAGATTGACCGCAATCCGACAGGGCGCTCGAAATCGATATCCGCGAACAACACGTCCGGCGTATTCAGGCATAAGGCGCCATATGCGTTGCGGGTGATCACCGTTTCGCCATCGCGGTCCACGATCTCCTCGCGGATCGGCACGCCATCGGCGCCATTGTAGGCAACGCGGCGCTCGTAACGCGCGAGATTTTCGCCAGCGAGGATGCGGTCGAAGGCTTCGCGCACGCGGCTCTGGGCATGCGCCTGCGCGTCCGCCTCGCTGATGTCCGACCAGCCGAAGCGACGCACCGTGACCTGGCGCTTGCGATCGCGGTGCTGCAAGCGGGCCTCGGACCAATAGCGGGGAATGATCATGCGCGCTCCTTCCGGATTCCATGGGCGCTGCGGCCGAGCAGCGCCCTGTCCCGAGCATATCAGGCAATACCGCAGCGTTCCGCGGAGGCGCATCGAGTGCTGTCATCGCGGAACCCGGTCGAAGCTCAGCGCCCCGCATCAGCGCCTCCGCGTACGGCCTCTACGCCGGCCGCGCCATCGCCCAGATGCCGACGCAGGAAGGCCAGCACCCGGTTGTAATACTTCAACTGATTCTCGTGCCCGTAGACGCCATGGCTTTCGTCGGCGAAATACCGAGTCTCCAGCGGTTTACCGGCTTTTTCATCGCCTCTTCCATCGCGCGCGCGCGCTCGAACGAAACCCGATGATCGTGATGGCCGTGAACCAACAGCACGCCGGCGCGGATTCTCGCGACAGGCTTCACCGGCGATTGCTCGTACAACGCGGCTTCATCGTCACCAACCGCCTCGTCAAGATAACGCCTGCCCCAGCGAGTGCGATGGGTATCGCCCCATTTGCGGGTCAGCACGAGGTTGCTGGCGCCTGCAGCCGAGATCGCGCATTTGAACAGGTCAGGCTCGCGGGCGGCGCTCATCAGCGCGGCATAACCGCCGAAACTGGTTCCCCAGATGCACATCCGCTTCGGATCGATCCGACCGCCCTCCATCACCCACCGCGCGCCGTCGACGATATCGTCGATGATCTTGCCGCCCCATTCGCGATAGCCCGAACGTTCGAAACTCCTTCCGAAGCCTGCGGAACCGCGCAAATTCACTCGCAAAACGCCATGGCCCTGAGGCGGCGTCGTGGGCTCAGCCCTTGCGCGGGCCCTTGCGTGGGCCCTTGTGCGAAGTTTTGCCGTCGCGCGATGGCTTGGGCGCACGCGGCTTCGGCGCATGCGACTTAGGCAAATGCGCCTTCGACGCGTGTTGCTTCGAAGCATGCGGCTTGGTTTCATGCGGCTTGGAGGTGTGCGTCGCGGGTTTATGCGATTTTGCAGTGTGCCGATGGGCCGCTCCGGTCCCGCCGTCCGCATCGGTCTCGTCGAGGCGATGCAAGCGCAACATCTGTCCGGAGACTCGCACTTTCTTCAGATGCATCAACAGCGGGCGCGGCATGCCCTCCGGCAGGTCCAGGATGGAATGATCGTCATGGATATCGATCCTACCGATGTATCTGCTGTCGAGTTCGGCCTCGTTGGCGATCGCGCCAACGATATTGGCCGGCTTGACCCCATGAATACGCCCGACCTCGATGCGATAGGTTTCCATGCCCGGCTCGGGCGCCGCGCGCGGAGCGATGTCCTTGCGTCGCGGCGGGGAGGCGTCGTCCCGCACCGCCGAGGGCATGCGATCCGGCCTTGGCGGCTCTGCTCGCTCGCGTTTGCGTTCTGGGGCGAGCAGCAACGGCGCATCGCCTTGCAACAGTTTCGCCAATGCCGCGGCGATCTCCACGGCGGGCACGTCGTGCTCGCGTTCGTAGCGTTCAATCAGCTCGCGGAAAAACCCCAGCTCGCCCGCACCCGCGGATTCGCGCGCGAGCGTATCGGCGATGCGTCCCAGGAACTTACCGACTCTCGCATCGTTGACCTGCTCCACGCTGGGCAGCGCCATTTCCGCAATCGGCTGCCGAGTCGCGCGCTCGATCGCGCGCAACATGCCTTTTTCCCGCGGGCTCACGAACAGGATCGCTTCGCCGCTGCGCCCGGCGCGACCGGTACGGCCGATACGATGAACGTAGCTCTCGGTGTCGTAGGGAATGTCGTAGTTGAGCACGTGGCTGATCCGCTCGACATCGAGACCGCGCGCGGCGACATCAGTCGCGACCAGAATATCGAGCTTGCCGTCTTTGAGTTGCTGGATGGTCTTCTCGCGTTGCGCCTGCGCGATGTCGCCATTGATCGCGGCTGCGGCCAGACCGCGCGCTTGTAATTTCTCGGCCAGTTCCTCGGTCGCAGACTTGGTGCGCGCGAACACGATCATCGCGTCGTAGGGTTCTGCTTCGAGGATGCGGGTGAGGGCGTCGAGTTTGTGCACACCGCCGACGAACCAGTAGCGCTGGCGGATATTGGCCGCCGTCGTGGTCTTCGCGGCGATGGTGACTTCGACCGGGTCGCGCAGATAGGTCTGGGCGATGCGCCGGATCTGCGCCGGCATGGTCGCCGAGAACAGCGCAACCTGACGCGATTCCGGCGTCTTCTTCAGCACCGATTCGACGTCCTCGATGAACCCCATCCGCAGCATCTCGTCGGCCTCGTCGAGCACCAGCGCATGCAGCGCGGAAAGGTCGAGCGTGCCGCGCTCGAGGTGATCGATCACCCGGCCCGGGGTGCCGACGACGACGTGCACACCGCGTTTGAGCGATTGCAACTGCGGGTAGTAGCTCTGTCCCCCGTAGATCGGCAGAACATGGAAGCCCGGCAATTTGGCCGCGTAACGCTGGAACGCTTCGGCGACCTGGATCGCCAATTCGCGGGTCGGCGCCAACACCAGCACCTGAGGCACGGCGCGGGCGAGATCCAGACGCGCGAGCAAGGGGAGGGCGAACGCGGCGGTCTTGCCGGTCCCGGTCTGCGCCTGGCCGAGGACATCGCGCCCCGAGAGCAAAGCCGGAATGGTCGCGGCCTGGATCGGCGATGGCGATTCATAGCCGACCTCGCTCACCGCAGCCATGAGGGCATCGGGCAGGCCTAGATCGGAAAAGCGCGGCGTCTGGGGTTCGGTCGACATGAACGCTCTGTTGGTTCTGGGGAAGATATGACGGACCGGGTCGTGGTCCAGCGAAAGGGAGCAACCATCATCGTGCGAGACGCAAGCATCGCATCCCGCATTCTGTCCCCTCGTCCTGGGGTGCTTGCTCCAATCCTACGTTGACGACGGTCGGCCTAACGACAGCGGGGCGATGACAGCGGGGCGATAACGGCAGGTCATTGACAACAGGTCAACCATCATCAGGCCGGCAGCAATTGTTCGGATTCGATGCAATGGCAACCGGGTTCGGCGGTGATCGCCGCTTCGAGCAAGGCCTGCGCGATCGCTTCCGCCGGCACAACCCGATAACGGCGAGGGATCAGCGGCCCGACCGCCCGCAACAAACGCATGCTCGCATGTTCCAGCGGCCTGCGCCGTTCGCGCTGTCCGTCGATCACCGACGGCCTGACGATGGTCAGCGAAAGAAAACCGAGCTTGCGCAGGACCTGTTCGGTCTCGCCCTTGATGCGCAGATAGTACGAAGCCCGCGATCGATGGTCGGCGCCGAGCGACGAGTTCAGGGCAAACGCATAAGCGCCGTGACGTTGCGCGCACTCCGCCGCCATCTGCACATAATCCAGATCAACGCGACGGAACGCCGCCCGCGAGCCAGCCTGCCGCATGGTCGTTCCCAGCGTGCAAATCACCGCATCCACCTCCCACCAAGGCGCGTCGGCCGGCAAGCGCTCGTAGTCGACGATCGGAGTCTCTAATTTCGAAGCGGCGAATCCGGATATTTCAGGCATGGAATCACCGGGCGACGAATTGATCATCGCGGCGTTCTTCGGTATGCCATCCAACGCCGATTCGACCTTGATCGGACGTCGAACCGGCGCGATCACCCGCTCGATACGCCCATCGGCGAGCGCCAGTTCCAGCGCATGGCGGCCGACCAATCCGCTGGCGCCGACGATCAAGAGTCGAATCATCGAGGAAGGGTACGCCATTTACGGCCGCACTTGCCTATTGCTCCTGATCGGCCGGATGATCGGGCCTGCTCCAACCAAGCTTGCTCCAGCCAGGCTCGCTCCAATCCATACACGGCCACGTGGAGGTTGCCATGTCCTATGTCGATGGTTTCGTTGTGCCAGTCCCCCACGGCAAACTCGCCGAATACAGAAAAATCGCCCGTATGGCCGGCAAGGTCTGGCGCGATCATGGCGCCCTGGAATACGTGGAGACCGTGGCCGACGACGTGAAACCGGGCAAGCTGACGTCCTTTCCCCAGGCGGTCAAGCTCAAACCGGACGAAGTGGTGGTGTTTTCCTGGATCGTCTACAAATCGCGCCGCGACCGCGACCGGATCAACAAACTGGTGATGGCCGACCCGCGTCTAGCCGCGATGATGGATCCGAAGTCGATGCCGTTCGACGCCAGACGGATGTTCTGGGGCGGCTTCAAAACAATGGTGCGACTGTAATCAACGGAAGGCTGCCGCCACGACTCCAGATCCCAGGTTCGGATACGGACGAATACGGCAGACATAAAAAACAAGGCGGGGTCTCCCCCGCCTTGTCGTGCTATCCAGCGCTGACTCCGGCTTGCGGAGCGCGCGCCGCGATTGGAGCAGATCACCAGCCGCCGACGTACTCGCGCTGGCGCTGCAGTTCTTCCATACGCGCCTCATAAGCGGCCTGTGCAGCGGCATACTCGGCCGGCTCGACCCAGTAACCACCGGTTTCCGGCGTACCGACATACTTCGGCTCGTTGGCGTCGATATCGGTGTACTCGTGATTGACGTATGCCGCGCAGTAATCCGGCATCTGGTTGCTGATGTAGCTCTCGCCCGAATCACCGCCCCACCACACGCGCAGCGTAGCGGTCAAGGTGGCTGCGTCGCAACGGCCTGCGCCGTGCGCGATGGCGTTGACCAGCGTCCCCATTTGCGGGGTCTCGTTCGAACTCGGGCACAGTTGCAGGAAGTTCAGACGGGCCTGGATGGTTTTCCACGGCTTGCTGAGGTTGATGCTGAAGTAACGCGCCAGCGAGGCGGCGCACTCGCCCGGACGTGTGCCGCTGGACAAGCAGATGATCGCTTCGCATGCCAGACCGGTATCGCCGGTGAGCATGTTCGAGGTCTGGCCCTTGGTGAGCTGATCGACCTGCGACTGCATGTCGCTCGAAACCGTGGACGACGACTGCAGCTGACTGGCGCGCTGATCCCGTTGGGTCTCATCGTAGTCGTTCAGCAGCGTGGAGGAATCGGGTCCAGTGCTCTGCGCATTCGCGGACGGCGCGGCAACCAGCAGCCCGACAGAGAGAGCGGAAGCAAGGATTGCCGAAGCGAGGTAGGTGTGCTTCATCGAGACGTCTCCTTCGTGATTGTGTCAATACGCTAAAGGGCATGTACCGATGTCTTCGGCAAACGGCTGTCCTTTGATCGCCGCCCGACACCGCCAAGTCCTATGTACCTTAAGCGCCCCTGCCTTCGATTACACGCAGACCCGACCACGACCCGCAGCAGAAGCCCTGGGACAGATTAGCTGACTTTTCCGCGCTTTTGTAAAGCCAACGGACAGTTCCCGCTAAAAAAGCCGGATTCCTCACAATGCGCCGACAAAGCATTGCTAACCCACTGATTCATATGCCCCGTCTCCTATGAAAATGGGGCTTTGCGCGACTATGAGACCGATCGCCCTGTGCGAGTGGACAAGCCGTATCCCGGACGGAAGCTCTGAAACATCAGATCGTCGGCATGGCGGCGGCCCTCAATTGAGAGCATCGTCACAGAACTTGGCGTCTCCGATACATCGAGTCTGGGATCGGCAATGACGATCGAATGCGCCGATCGAAGCGCCACCGCCCCACACGGGCTTGGCACCAAGGATGCGTTGACGCAATGGAATCGCACGCCCCGCTAGGTGCACCGCCGCGCAGACGGAGGATGCCGACTGTCGGTCAACAGGGCGCGCGCCATGACCCCATAGCGCTCGGGACAGCCGACGACAGTGCCTCCCTGTTCGCTCGATGTTTTCAACGCCGCTTTTTTCAGCCGCCTGGCCGGCGTAGGGATGTGCGTCGCGTATCCATGCACCGACGTACAGACGTTGTCCGGGTCCGGCGCAGAGTCTTGTTGCACGACAACAAACACCGCTGCGACACCTGCATCCGAAACCATGCAATGCCTCGATCGAGGCACGGTTCGCGCCTGGATTGCAGGCGTTTGTCACAAATATCGAAAGATTTATATGCGCGAAGCGCCGGATCTGGGCAGGGTGTCGTCGGCCCGGACACCGGAACCACTGGGGCGGCATGTCGATGCTGGGGCATCGCGTAGTCAACCCATGTCATTGAAGACCCTCAATCCACATTAGGAGATCACATGCGCAGGCATCATGCACACAGGCGTTTCGCGATTCCCCTGGCGGCCCTGGCCGCCATGCTGTTGTTGTTCGCAAACCCAGGATGGTCGGCGCCGCCCACCGCGCCGACGAACGATCAGGATGCAACCTCGTTCGTCACGATCCGCTACCGTGACCGGGCGCAGCTGCAATCGCTGGCGTCGCAGTTTCAGCATCTGATCGTCGATCGCACGGCGCGGACGGTCCGAACCGAGGCGACCAATGCGCAAATCGCTGAATTCCGTCGTCAGGGCATGGCGGTCACGATCGATCAGACCGCCAGCGATCACATCCGCAAGGTCCAGGCCGCACTCTCCGGCGATGTCGGAATCGAAAGTATTCCCGGCTACGCCTGCTATCGCACCGTGGAAGAAACCTACACCTCGATCGACCAGATGGTCGCCAGCAAACCCGCGCTGGCCAGTGTCTCGGTCATCGGTCCGAGCTGGCTGAAATCACGCAACACCGGCGGCTACGACATGAAGGTGCTGCGGCTGACCAATTCGGCCACCAACGCCAGTCGTCCGAACAAGCCGGTGATGGCGGTGCTCAGTTCGATCCATGCGCGCGAGTACACGCCTGCTGAGCTGGTGACCCGTTTCGCGGAATGGCTAGTCAACGGCCATGGCACCGATCCGGAAGCGACCTGGCTGCTCGATAATTTCACCTTCTATCTGGTATTGCAGGCCAACCCCGACGGACGTAAAAAAGCCGAGGCCGGCCAATCCTGGCGCAAAAACGTCAACAACACTAACGGCACGTGCTCGGCAAGCACTTACGGCATCGATCTCAACCGTAACTTCCCCTTCCACTGGGCGGGCACCACCGGCGGCTCCAGCGGCAACGCCTGCGCCGAAACCTATCGCGGCCCGACGGCCGCATCCGAACCCGAAACCCAGAATCTCGTACGTCTGGTCGCAGGCACACGCAACACCAGCGGCGTGTACACCGGCGGACTGTTCCCGGATCGTCGGGGCGACGCCGTCACCAGTGCAGCCCCTGACGACTACCAGGGCATCTTTTTCGACATCCATAGCTATTCCCAACTCGTACTGTGGTCCTGGGGCGACACCACTAGCCCGGCCCCCAACAGCGCGGCTCTGCGCACGCTGGGACGTCGAATGGCCTATTTCAACAGCTATCGGCCGCAGCAATCCAATGAACTCTACGCCACCGACGGCACCACCGACGACACCATGTATGGCCTGCTCGGCGTGCCGAGCTACACCATCGAGCTAGGCGTTGCGTTCTTCGAGAGCTGCACGACGTTCCAGAACACCACCTTGCCGAGAAATCTCTCTGCGCTGAAATGCGCCGCACGCAACCTGTATGCGCCGTATCGCCTTCCATCCGGACCCGATACCGTCAGCGTCAGCGCCTCATCGACCACCGTACCCGCCGGCACGCAAGTGACCATCACCGCCATTGTCGACGATGGCACGTTCAACCAGACCAATGGCGTTGAAGCGACGCAGAACATCGCCTCGGCCATGATCTATCTGGACAAAGCGCCATGGGAAACCGGTGCGGTCGGCGCCGCGATGACCGCGAGCGACGGCAGCTTCAACAGCACGCGCGAAACCGTCACCACGGTTCTGAACACCACCGGCTTGAGCGCCGGTCGCCATCTGGTCTATGTACAAGGCACCGACGCTTCCGGCAAACCCGGCACGCCCAACGCAGTGATCGTCAATGTCACCACGGGAGGCAATGTTCCGCCGACCGCGAATTTCAGCTTCACCACCAGCGGGCTGACCGCCAACTTCACCGACACCTCCACCGACAGCGACGGCACCATCGCATCGCGCAGTTGGAACTTCGGCGACGGCACCACCTCGACCACGGCCAACCCGAGCAAGACCTACGCCGCGGCCGGCACCTACACCGTCACGCTCACGGTCACCGACAACGCCGGCGCGACCAACAGCAAGTCCTCGTCGGTAACGGTCTCCGCCGCAGGCACGCAGACCTACACCAACACCACGGACTACACGATCAGCGACTTCGCCACGGCGAACAGCCCGATCACGGTGTCCGGCCGTACCGGCAACGGTCAGGCCAGCACGCCGGTGGCGGTGAACATCGTGCACACCTACATTGGCGATCTGGTGGTGAGCCTGATCGCGCCGGACGGCAGCGCCTACGTGCTGCACAACCGCACCGGCGCGGGCACCGACAATATCAATCGAACCTATACCGTGAATCTGTCGAGCGAAGTATTGAACGGCACGTGGAATCTGCGCGTCGCCGATCAGGCCAGCGGAGATGTCGGCCGAATCGACAGTTGGAGCATCACGTTCTGATTGCCTTTAGCCTGCCACATCAGATTTCGACGGACATAATGCGGTGTGATCAAGCCTGGCAGCCCCTATGACCACAGGGGCTGCCCATTTGCATGCTCGTGTCTGAAACCACGTAGGGTTTCTGGGAGCCGGGGTTCGCAGAATCGCGGGAAGTATGGCTGTGCGCGGGCGCAGATCGTGTGCTGGATGTTGCAGTGCGTAATTTTGGTCAGATCCATCCAAGCATCCAATAGATTTTTTCTGATGAGAGGATGTTTCTGACAAGTGGTCGTTGGTGTGTAAAAAAAGCATGAAAATGCCAAATTGATAGCGTTGTCAATTTGAGCATATTTGCATTCCTGATGAGTTGCATTGCGCAGACTTGAAAGGATTGCGACTGATTTGCAAGACAAGCGGTGCAAGGTGGCGATGAGACATCGTGCAAATGTTGCATCGCCGCTTGTAGGTATTGGTCGTAGTAGCTAGGTTGCCCGCCGCCGATACGGTGCGGTTGAGGGGGCAGTCGGCATGTAAAGCAAAACGGTGATATGTAGCCCGTGCTTGCTATCGGCAGTCGTGCTACATCGTGTCGCCATCACAATCCAAACTCGAAGGGATTTGTCAAATGAAAAATGCAAAGCACGTCCTGGCTGTCGCCATCGCGTTCTGCTGTTTCAGCGCATCCGCCGCTGATTTTCGCACGAATGCGAATCCAGTCGTTGGTCAATACATCGTTGTTTTGAAGAAGAGTGCGGCAGCAACGGTCAATGAGATCAGCCCGCTGGCCCGTACCGCGTCGGTTGCCAATGATATGGTGATCACCCACCGCGCCCGCTTGGTGCGGACTTATCAGAACGTGTTGCGCGGCTTTGTCGTGAAGGCGGACGACGAGGCGTTGGCAAGGCTGTTGGCCGATCCGAGAGTCGACTACGTCGAGGAAGATGGTGTGGTTTCGATGAATCCCGCCTATCAGCAACCACCGAGTTGGGGTGTCGATCGCGTCGATCAGCGCAATTTACCGCTGGACGGCTGGTATGTCTTCTTCCCGATCGGAATCGGCGTCCATGCGTATGTCATCGACACAGGTGTGCGTCCGACGCATAATCAATTCAACTGGTGGACTGGCGCGCCGCCGTCGCGGGTAAGCAATGGATTCAGCGCGTTCACGGATACGATTGGCACCAATGATTGCCATGGCCATGGTACGCATGTGGCGGGAACGATGGCTGGAGGCAGTGCGGGTATCGCCAAGGGTGCGACCATCCATCCGGTACGCGTGCTGGATTGCGGGGGCTCCGGAACTTGGGCCGGAGTCATCGCTGGCATGGACTGGGTTCGTACCAATCACGTCAAGCCGGCCGTGGCCAATATGAGCCTGGGTGGTGGCGCCAACGCTTCAGTCGATGCAGCGGTAGCGAATCTGACCGCTGCCGGCGTCACTGTGGTGGTTGCTGCGGGCAATGGTTACGGCGCCAACGCATGCAATTACTCGCCGGCGCGCGCGCCTTCGGCAATCACGGTCGGTTCCACCGATATTAACGATGTGCGTTCCGATTACTCCAATATCGGCACCTGCATCGACATATTCGCCCCGGGCCGGAACATTATTTCCGCCAGCAACCTCGACAATACTTCTCTGCGTACGCTGAGTGGCACGTCGATGGCTTCGCCGCATGTCGCCGGTTTCGCTGCGTTGATTCTCGGGCAGAAACCTACTGCGACGCCCGCCGAAGTGACGGCTCGCGTTCTTACGAACGCGACCCCGAACATCGTGACGAATCCGGGAGCCGGCTCGCCGAACCGGATGTTGTATGTGCTGCCCACGAATGGAGAATATGGAACTTATTCCTCACCGGGCATCGTGAAATAATCCGGTCCTGGAATCGCGTTGCCTTATCGATCGACGCACCGATAGAGAGCCCCGGATTCTCCGGGGTTCTTTTTTGTTTTCTTCCAGTGGATCATTGCGACGCCAGAAGACTCAAGCCTTTGGCGTTGTCCATGGGATCGTCGGTCCTTCATAACACCCGGTCGATTCGGGTGTGCGCTGGTTCGAACTTCGCCGCGTCGGCAGCGGCAACTGGGCCCTGCATCAGGAGGGCACCTTCAGCCCGGGCGATACCAGCACCCATCATCTGCTGGGCGTCGCGGCGATGGACAAGTTCGGCAACATCGGCATGGCTACAACGTCACCAAGACCACCACGCCGACCGTGTTCGCCTCGTTGCGCTACACCGGCCGCACCGCGGCCGACCCGCTCGGTGTGATGTCGCTGCCCGAAACCACGGTCGCGGCGGGCGCCGCGGTGGAGACGTCCGGTCGCTGGGGCGATTACTACCAGATGACGGTCGACCCGGTCGATGACTGCACTTTCTGGTTCGTGGGCATGTATCGTCCGGCGGGCAGTTGGCAGACCCGCATCCAGGATTTCAAATTCCCGGGGTGCTGAGAATCCTCGGTCTGTGATGGGTTGTGATTTCGCGAGGCCCCGGAGACATCCGGGGCCTCGTTTTTTTGGTCTCACGATGACGGGGTCCGACGGACGGAATCCGGGTTGTGACTTCCGACGCGCGTTGCGATCGCGTCGCCGTTTGCGCAAGCCGTCGCGCAAACGGATGCTGCGCTGCCGCGAGCGCATCTCAACGCGACGATGTGTTGCGCGCAAGATGTGAACTGCGTACAGAATTCGTCGCATCAACTGCGATTGAAAATAACGATAGTGCATAAGGCGTCGTTGTTTCGCATCGGCGCGCGAGATGGCGTTGACATCCGTTTCGGTTGCGCGTTAGCGTCGCCGCGCCGTCTTCGCAGCAGATAAGGAAGGCGTCGAGCGGCGGCCCGTACTTTCGTATAGCTCCATGATGATGTCGTGTGTTATGTGCGCACGTCATCGTACGCATGGAACTTAAGATGCGAACAGCGCAAGTGCGCCCGTCATTTCTCCGTCGCGGATCGCGACGGTCTTTTCACAGCTTGTCAGGGAGAATCGAGCTATGAAGCAGTACATGTCTTTGAGTCGTATCACGGCAGCCACCATGCTTGCGCTTGCAGCAGGCAGCGTTTCGGCCGCAGGTCTGACCGACCTGCAGGTGCAGAGCGTCGGGCGCATCCAGCAGAAGAGCGCTGCGATCGCCGCGACCGGCGCCGTCGAGATGAATCATGCACGCCATGCCCAGGCCTTGGGGCTGGATGCGGATTCGCGCCTGTTCCTGCTCGACCGGTCGACCTCGATGGGCGTGCGCAACCACCGCTATCAGCAGACCTTCCGCGGCCTGCCGGTGTTCGGCGAGCACGTCATCGTCAATGAGGACGACAGCGGCAACATCGTCACTGTGTTCGGCCGTAAAGCCA
The DNA here is from genome assembly GCA_008015095.1 of Lysobacteraceae bacterium. Classification (GTDB taxonomy): domain Bacteria; phylum Pseudomonadota; class Gammaproteobacteria; order Xanthomonadales; family Xanthomonadaceae; genus Lysobacter_I. The sequence continues at coordinate 70,719 of SSEV01000021.1, forward strand.
CCGATCTTGCCGCCGAAATCCCGGCCGGCCGCACGCGTCTGAACAGCGCGCGCGCGATGGCGATCGGCAAGAGCGCCGGGCTTGGCGCACGCCAGGGGTTCATGAGGATCGAGAACGCGCGGTCGGATCTGATGATCTACATCGATGACGCCGGCGCCGCGCGCAAAGCGTATGTGGTCTCGTATTTCGCCGACACTCTGGCCGGCGGCTCACCGACCCGGCCGACCGTGATCGTCGACGCCGAGAACGGCCGCGTGCTGAAGCAATGGGAAAATCTGCAGCACGCGCTGATCGGCACCGGGCCCGGCGGCAACCAGAAAACCGGCCAATACGAATACGGCACCAACTTCGGCTTCATGGACGTCACCCAGTCGGGCAGCACCTGCACCATGACCAATCCGCAGGTGAAGACCGTGAACCTCAATCACGGCACCAGCGGCTCCACCGCCTTCTCCTATGCTTGCCCGCGCAACACGGTCAAGGCGATTAATGGCGCGTATTCGCCGCTGAACGACGCGCATTACTTCGGCAAGGTCGTGTTCAACATGTATCAGGCCTATGTCGGCCGCGCGCCGCTGACCTTCCAGCTGACCATGCGCGTGCACTACAGCACCAACTACGAGAATGCGTTCTGGAACGGTTCGTCGATGACCTTCGGCGACGGCGCGACCCGGTTCTACCCGCTGGTCAGTCTGGACGTGTCCTCGCACGAGGTCTCGCACGGGTTCACCTCGCAGAACTCCAACCTGACCTATTCCGGTCAGTCGGGCGGCATCAACGAGGCTTACTCCGATATCGCGGGTGAGGCGGCCGAGTACTACATGCGCGGCACCAACGACTTCCTGGTCGGCGCGCAGATCTTCAAGGCCTCCGGCGCCTTGCGTTACATGGCGAACCCGCCGCTCGACGGCAAGTCGATCGGGCATACCTCGCAGTACGTCACCGGGATGAACGTGCATTACTCCTCAGGCGTGTACAACAAGGCGTTCTACACCCTGGCGACCAAGCCTGGCTGGAACACGCAGCGTGCGTTCCAGGTCTTCGCCCGCGCGAACGACCTGTACTGGACCGCGAGCACGAACTTCAACCAGGGCGTGTGCGGCGTAAGGACGGCGGCGACCAACCTCGGCTACTCCGCGACGGACGTGGTCTCGGCCTTCAGCGTGGTCGGTGCGGTCTGCCCGAACTGACCCGTCAGGAAAACCGGGGCAACGCGCGACATGGCGCATGCAAACGCTGCGTGGTTCAGCGTTTCCCCGGCCGCCTTGAGCGATATCGAAACCCCGGCTTCGGCCGGGGTTTCTTTTGCCCGCGCGACGCCATGTCGCGCGCCTGCCGCAGACCCTGGGTGAACGGCGCTGTTGCGGTGGCGGAGGGGTATGATGTGCCGCGATGGGCGAGGCGAGCGAGATGCGCGGCCCCAACGCCCATAAACAACGGAGAAGCGATCATGCCGGTGAACAATCAGCGTTTCTCCCTGGCGATCTGCGCCGTTCTGCTCGTGGTGTCGTCCGCGGCGCAGTCCGGACGGCGGCAGGACGTCGATTCTCCGGCCGCAGCGCATGCACGGCGGCATGCGGACAACGAATTGGCCTCGTTGCGTCTCGAACGCGATCCGCAAGCTCCGGTGCATCTGGTGATGTCGCGCAGAACCTACGAGGGCATGCCCGATCTGGTCAGGGGCGGGGTGGCCAAAGCCGACAGCCTCGGCACGCCGTTGGTGATCGTTGAAATTCCGTCGCGCAAACTCAGCAGCGTCTCAGAACGCATTCATCAGCGCGAACGGCGCTGCGGCGGTTATTTCGCTTTCGCCTCCCGCGCCGAAGCCGAAGCCTTCCTGCAGGCGGATCGTTCGCTGCTCGGCAAGAGATCGCCTGCGGTGCCGGTCGAATACCGGATCGACAACGCCACGACGGTGACGTCGTGGCTCGATCAGGTCCAGCACACCAACATCCACGACACGATCAGTCTGTTGTCGACCTTCCAGAATCGCTACTACGCCAGCACCTACGGCCGGCAGGCGGCGGAGTGGATCCAGTCGACCTGGATGGGTCTCGCCGCGGGCCGCGCCGATGTGAGTTCGGAGCTTTTCGCTTGCGCGACCTGTTCGACCCAGCCTTCGGTGATCCTCACCATCCGCGGTCGCGAGATCCCCAACGAGATCGTGGTGCTGGGCGGGCATCTGGATTCGATCAACATCAACGGCGGCGGCGCCAGCCAGCGCGCGCCGGGTGCGGACGACGACGCTTCCGGCATCGCCACGCTCACCGAAATCCTGCGCGTGGCCATGGCCAACGGCTGGAAGCCGAAGCGCACGGTGAAATTCATGGCCTACGCCGCGGAAGAGGTGGGGCTGCGCGGCTCGAATGCGATCGCGCAAGCCCATCGTGCGGCGAACGCGAGGGTTGTGGCCGTGCTGCAGTTGGACATGACCAACTACAAGGGCGCGACCAATGTCGACATGCGACTGGTCACCGATTACTCCAACACCCAATTGCAGTTGTTCCTGAACACGCTGTTCGACACGTATCTGATGCCGCGTGGCCTCACGCGTGGTTTCGATACCTGCGGTTACGCGTGTTCCGATCACGCCTCATGGACCGCGGCCGGGTATCCGGCGGGCTTTTTCTTCGAGGCAGGCGCCGCTTCGGGAGCGTATTTCCCGTATATCCACACCACCAACGACACACTCGCCAATATGGGCAATTCGGCGCAGAACAGCGCTAAGTTCGCGATGATGGGGCTGGCTTTTCTTGGCGAGACCGCCAAGACCTCCGAGACCAGCATCCTGCCGTAGCGCTGTCCTCAACCCGCCGCTTCGAAACGATTCGCGGAGACGTTCTTGCGCACTTTCATCGGATCCCAGATCCGGCCATTCATCGCGATATAGACCCCGGGCGGCAGCGATTGCACCGCGCCGACCGCGGTGCCGATATTGAATTCGGCGTCGGACCCGCGGAAACGCGCCGGGTTGAGCGCGCCGGTCAACACGATCGTTTTGTCCGCGATCGTGCTCAACACTTTCGCGGTGTCGACCATGGTGTCGGTGCCGTGGGTGAGCAGTACATGACGCACCGGTTGCGCGGTGATCGTCGCGCGGATCAGTTCGCGGTCTTCGTCGGTGATATGCAGCGAGTCCTTGCGGATGATCGGGATCACGCTGAAGCGGAAGCCCACGCCGAGCTCTTCCAGAATGCGGCCGATCTGCGGTTCGCCGACCTGAAAGTCCGATTTGTCATCGAAATAGACCTTGTCGATGGTGCCGCCGGTGGTGACGATCAGCAATTGTTCGATCATGGCGAGTCCTGCGATGTGCGGCGTAGGCGGGATGCGGCCCCGCGCGGAATCTGCGAATTATCGCCGCGAAGCGCGGCCGATGCACGGCCGGTCGGAACAGCGTCGTTCGGGGCAGGCTATTCGGGGCGGCGCCGTCCGGAGCGGCGCCTGCGGTCACTTCGACGGCTTGGCGAAGCGTGCGCGCAGGCCGGGCGCGCTGGAGGCGTAGATCACGACCAGCGACAGCAGCAGTGCGGCCAGCGCGTAGTGGCGTTCGCCATGTCGCGACCAGATCACCATCACCGCATGCGCGAACCAGAACAGCGCCAATACGCCCGACCAGAAGCCGGCACGGCCTCGGCCGAAATGACATCGCCAGGCCAACAACGATGGCGGCAGCGCGAACACGAGCCACGCCGCGATGCGGTCGCTGCCGTCATGGAACCAGACCAGATACAGCAAGGCCAGACCGATCAGCGCGGCCGTCAGCAGACGCTGACCATGCATGTTGGTGCTCATCCCAAACGCTGCGCAAGCATAGCGATACGTCGCCCCAGCGCTCGCGCGAGTACGGCTTCCTCATCGCTGGGGTGCGGATCGTCCTTCGCGCCTGCGAGATGCGTGGCGCCGTAGGGACTGCCGCCGCTGCGAGTCGTGCTCAACAGCGGTTCGGTGAACGGGATGCCGGCGATCACGCAGCCGTGGTGCAGCAGCGGCAGCATCATGGTCAGCAGCGTCGATTCCTGCCCGCCGTGCATGCTCGCGGTGGACGTGAATACCGCGGCGGGTTTGCCGACCAGGACGCCGCTGGCCCATTCCGCACCCAAGCCATCGATGAAATGCTTCATCGGCGCGGCCATATTGCCGAAACGGGTGGGGCTGCCGAGGATCAGCCCCGCGCACTCGGCCAGATCTCGCTTCTCGACGTAGGGCGCTCCTTCATCGGGGTCCGGCGGTGCGGCCTGCTGCGTGACCGGCGCGACGGGCGGCACCGTACGCAATCGCGCTTGCGCGCCTTCGATCTCGCCGACGCCGCGCGCGATCAGCCGGGCCAGACGCGCGACCGATCCGCCGCGGCTGTAGTACAGGATCAGGATTTCGGACATGGGGCCTCCTCACTCGTCAGGATAGAGCTCCGGCATCCGTTTTTATATCCTGGAGATGCCGGGCGGGCGACGCGTCCTGCGCAAGCCATGATCCAGACCATGATCCTGCCCCGGAAGCAGATGATCGTCCGGCCCTGCTACTCTGTGCGGCCATGGAGCCGCTGACCACCCTCCGACGCTGGCGCGCACGATCATGGGATCGCGCGCGGGCCGGCACCTTCTTCCGCTTCCTGTGGCGACGTTTTCTCGACGACCGTCTGTTCGAAGCCGCAGGTGCGCTGTCCTTCACCACCGCGTTCGCGCTGGTGCCGTTGAGCATGGTCGTCTTCGGGGTGTTGTCGGCGTTCCCGGTCTACGAGAAGTGGAGCGATCAGCTTAGTCATTACATCTTCGCCAATTTCGTTCCGTCCTCGGCGCGCGCGGTCGAGGCTTATCTGCGCGAGTTCTCCAAGAACACCGGCCAGCTCACCGCGGTCGGCGTCGTCGCGTTGGTGCTGTCGTTGCTGGTCACCCTGATCGGCATCGAGGCCACTTTCAACCGGATTTGGCGAGTGCCCACGGCCCGGCCCAGATTCGGGCGGATCATGGTGTACTGGACCGTGTTGACGCTCGGCGCGCTCATCGCCGCCGCCAGTCTGGCGCTGTCTGCCCGGGTCTTCGCGATGGCGATTTTCGAAACCGACTCCGGACGCATCCTGGAAGGCTGGTTGTTGCGCTGGACGCCGCTGCTGATCGAACTGGTCGGCGTCGCGCTGGTCTATCGCGTCGTGCCGCACCGCACGATCCAATGGCGCTTCGCTTTTCTCGGTGCGCTGCTCGCGGTGATGCTGGTCGAGTTGGTCAAGATCGGTATCGGCATGTATCTCGGCAGTTTCGGCACTTACCAGAAAGTCTATGGGCCGCTGGCTTTCGTGCCGATTTTTCTGGGCTGGATCTATTTCGGTTGGGTCGCGATCCTGCTCGGCGCTTCGCTGGCCTCGTCGCTGTCGGCTTTCCGCTACCAGCCGGCGGCCATGCGACTGCCGATCGGTTACGAGTTCTACGGCCTGCTCCGCCTGATTGGCCGCTTTGCCGAATATCGCGCGCGCGGCAAGGGTCTGCATTTGGACGAGATTCGCAGGATCGAACCGATCCTGACCGATGCGCTGGTGCAGCAGATGTTGCGGCAACTGGCGGCGATCGGATTGCTCAGCCGCGCCGAATCCGGCGAATGGCTGTTGGCGCGCGACCTCGACGATCTCAGCCTGGGCGAGCTGTACGAAGCCTGCCAACTGCGTATTGCCACTGCGGAAGCGCATCTGCCCGCGCGCGAGGACGCGCTGGGCGAGGCCGCGATCGCGGCGCTCGACGAACTGCGCATCCCGTTGCGCGATCTGCTGCGGCGGCCGCTGGCCGAGATTTTCCATAAGGATGCCGAATGACTCTCGCATACCGTGCCATCGCCATCATCGTGTTGTTGGGCATGCTGTGCGCATGCGAACGTTCCCGCGCTCCGGAACCGTCCGCTCCGACCGCTGACGGGAATGCGCAAAGCGCACCGGCGCAGGCATCGAAGGATCTGCCCGAGGGAGGACAGTCGTCGCCGCACACGGAGACCGTTTCGGAAATGCCAGCCTTGAAGATCCAGACGCTCGACGGCGCGCTCTACGATCTCGCGGCCAAACGCGATCGTTGGGTCGTAGTCAATTTCTGGGCGACATGGTGCTCGCCTTGCCTGAAAGAAATGCCCGAACTCGACGCCTTCGACGCCGCCCGCGAGGATGTCGAGATCATCGGCTTGGCCTACGAGGAAATCGCAATCGAGGAGATGCGCGCATTCCTGCGCGAACACCCGGTGCGCTACCCGATCGCATTGGTCGACACTTACGATCCGCCCGCTGATTTCCCGACGCCCCGTGGGCTGCCGATGACTTATGTGATCGCGCCCGGCGGCAAGGTCGAGAAGCAATTCATGGGGCCGGTGACCCGTACCGAACTCGAAGCATTGACGGCCCGTTCGCCCGAAGCGCAGGCCGCGCAGAAAGCGCACGGATGAGCGCCGCAGAGGCCCGTTTTCTGATCTCCGGCCGCGTGCAGGGCGTGGCTTTTCGCGCCTATGCACGCCAGCGGGCGCTCGCGCTGGGGCTGCGAGGATACGCGCGCAATCTCGACGATGGCCGTGTGGAGGTGTTCGCTGCCGGTGCGGCCGACGCCATTGATCGTCTGGAGAGCTGGCTGCATCGCGGTTCGCCGATGGCCCGCGTGGATATGGTGTTGCGTGAGCTGGCGGGACGTGAAGCGCAGGCGTGCACGCCTGCGCGTCTGGATCACGTCGCGGATGATTTCATCATCTGCTGATCCTGCCACTGCTGATCCTGCCACTGCTGATCCTGCCCCGGCTGGTCCTTTCCATCTTCATTGAACCGGTGCGCGGCGTCGGAGGTGTGCCGTGAGTATGCCGTTGCCGCGCGTTGTGAATTGCGGGAAGGCTCAGCCGGGGCCAGGTCTCTCGGACCAGACGCCCATCCGTCGTTCGAGTTCCTGTTGTGCAAAGCCCGATGCGCCCAGCCAGCGTAAGATCGATCTCACGGTGATCACCGGGTAATCGCCCGACAGACGCGTCGCGATCGAGTGATCGGTGAATGACATGTTTTTGGCGAACAGTCCGCCCATGATCCGTTTGCGGTAGGGAATATGGATGCGGTCTGGAACGAAGCCATGGGCCTGCGCCAGGCGATAGGCTTGCGCGCGCGAACCGGTGTCGCGATCGGACGCCGCTGCGGCGATATGCTCCAGCACCCAGGCCGTGGAGTTCTGATAGTCAGGACTGCCGGGGCGTGCGATGAGGTTGTAGCGCGGTGTGTAGAGCGGATCGTGTTCGAGCATGGTCAGCCGTCGCGCCAATTGCTCCGCGATCTTCGGTCGTAGCCAGGTGATCCGCGCGTCTTGACGGACCAGATCATCCGCGAAGAAATTCACTAGGCCCTCTGCATACAGGCCGGAACCTTCTGCGCTGCAATCGCTGAGCATATGCACGACGGTCCAGCGCCCATCGGGGTGATCACGCACGGCGAACCCGGCATGGCTGTAGACCAGGCCGTGTTTGGACAGGTCGGTGCCGACGCGCGAGACCAGGGCGACCGGCGCGTCGCGCTTGTCCAGCTCGGCGGCGACCAACAAGCCGGTTTGGGCGGCATCGGCAAGACGCGCGGGCGCGAGCGGACGCGCGTCGCAGTCGTTGCCAGCGCGCGCCGTGGGAATATCCAGCACGAACAACGCGACCAGGGCGCAGAGCATCGATGCGAGCAATGCGCCTGCAACCGTCATTCTTGCCTTGACGCTTCGCTCGGGCGGCACTCGGCTCATACGCCGAGTTCTCGCGAATGCAGATGCGGCCGGGTCTGTTCGTTAGCGACGAAGCAGAGAGCTTCGCCTCCGGCGCTGAGCAGCCAGCCGGTGCCGACGGCGATGACTTCGACCGCCATACCGGCGGCGATCGCGAGGCCAGCCGCCGTTTCCGCGGCGAGATAGACGACGAAGGACGCGCCTACCCCGACCGCGGAAACGGTGACCGCCACCGCACCACCGCTGAGTTGCACACCGGACACCATGAATTTCGCGCCTTCGGCCAGCGCGCCGACCACCACGACCGGCACTTCGACCGAAGCGGCGAGACTGGCCTGCGATTGCCGACCGAGGGCCTCGGACTGCGCCTGCGCAGGAGGCAGCAGCAGGACGGCGAGCAACGTGACCATTGTGGTGAAGCGCCAAGCCAGCGAAAGCGGTCGGGGAGTGCGCATGGGGCCGATCCGATATTGAATGCAGCGAAGAAACACTGCTCTTGGGGTGCATTGCAATCGGAATCGACCGAGTGTAGATAGGGCGGACATCAGGTATAGGAATCCGATACCCATGGCCGTTTCCGTTGAACTGGTCGAAGGACTCAAACGTCTCTTGCGCGGTCAGGGCATGACCTATCGCGAACTGGCCGGGCGCCTGAAGATGAGCGAGGCGGCCGTGAAGCGGATGTTTTCCTTACGCGCGATGAGCCTGCAGCGGCTGGAACAGATCTGCGACGTCCTGGACGTCGGTCTGGCCGAGTTGGCGGCAGAATCGGCCCGAGGCCGTGAAAGCATGGCCCGGCTCAGCGAAGCGCAGGAGCATGCGCTGGTGTCCGACCCGGTCCTGTTGTTGGCGCTGTTCCTGAGTCTCAATCGCTGGCGGCAAGAGGATGTGCTGGCGCAATTCGCGTTCACCGAAGCGCAGTGGACCGGATTGCTCGTCAAGCTGGACCGGCTCGGCATCATCGAACTGTTGCCCGGCAACCGCGCCCGCGCGCTGACCGCGCGCAATTTCCGCTGGCGTCGCGATGGGCCGATGGAGCGTTACTTCCGCGAGCGGTTACTCACCGATTATTTCGCCGATCCGTTCGATGGCGAGCAGGACGGGTTGTTCCTGCTTAGCGGCAGCTTGGGGATCGAGGGCGTGAAACAAATGCGCCAGCGACTGGAGGAGGTCGTGCGCGAATTCGATGCGTTGCTGGTGCGCGATGCGACGCTGCCGGCCAAGGAACGCATCGGCATGAGTCTGGTGCTCGCGCAAAAACCGTGGCTGCTGCAATTGTTCCAGCAGTATCGTCGCGCCTTGGATAGAACCTGATCGGCGCGCGACTCGTCGTGGGGCAAGCGATGCGGTGCGCGTATGAGAGGATCATCTCCGATGAAGAGGGCGAGACCGAATATGACGCCCGGATCAGGCGGGCGTTCCCGCGAGGGGTATGATCCGGCGGAATAGAGCCGAACTCATGGCGCGCAGAGGCTTGAGCAGGAAGTTCAAACATCTGCGCGCCAGGGTGGTTATGTGATCAGAGCGTCTCGCGTTGGCGCGCGCGATGGCGGCCCCCCGATTCAGCCGAGCGTGAACAGGCCATCGATTTCTCGGGCGAAATAGCGCGACAGGCGATGGAACGTGGCGCCGGTCGGGTGCATTTCGTCGAACCAGTCCTGTTCGAATTGGGCTTCGTCGCGAAGATCCAGATAACGGAAGTTCCTCCGGAACCTGATGTCGGCGGCGAGCGGAGCCAGCACGCGATCGACGAAGCCGTCGATGAGCATGCGTGCGAACAGTCGCTGGTTGTCGACGTCGGGCAGGGTCTTGTGCACGTAGGGCCTGATCCATGGGCCGACGTTTTTCTTCATCAGCGCGGCGACGCCGAGATTGGCCACGGTGAGGTCGGCGCCGACGCCCATTTTCATCGGATGGCAATAGCTATGGGCGAATATCGGTGTTTTGGGGTGCAGCGCCACCATCCGCAACAGCACGCGTTCGTACGCACGGTAGACCTCTTCGTAGCGGCCAGTGTTGACCACGCAGTCGTAGGCTTGTCCCGGCGTCATCGACCTGCGGTCGGCAAAGGTAGTCTTGAGGAATGTGCCCACGAAATCGTTGCCACCCGCGCTGAGCAGGGCGATATCGAACTGATGACCGCCATACCAGCGCATCAGATCGCGCAATCGTTTTGGCGAGAACATATCGGTGGCGAGATCGCCGCTTTCTTCCGCGCGGAAGAACAATCCGCCGCGGCCATAGATGGGAACGCCGCGCGCTTCGTCGGCGGGGACCGGAAAGACCAGCCAGTCCAGAATATTCATGCTCAATGGGGTGGAAAACCAAGAATCTCCTTCGCAAAACACAACCGGAGTTCGTTTTCGTAGTTCCTTGTTGCGGGACAGCGCCCGATAGATCTCCCTGAATTCGCCTCGTCGTGTGGTGTAAACAGATTGACTCAATGCCATGCTCACGATCCCCCTGGTATCGATGTGCGGTCCCGGCGCAGCAAAGGCACGCGCCGGGTGAGTGATATAACGCCGGATCGTCTGCGATGTGGCCATGCGTCGCGGCGTGATATCGGGCCGACGGAAAAGCACGCCGGCCATTCGCGGAACGACCGGATTGCAGGATGCCGCATCTTTGGGCGCCGTGTCTGCGTCGTATCGGCGCTCCGTTGCCCGCGAGTCAGCCCTTGAAGCCGTCGATCGGTTTCACTACGCCGTATTTTTCTTTTTTCGGCTTGCCTTCCAGCGGTGGGAAGTCGATCGGTTTGTCGACGATCGCCGTATCAGGCAGACGATCGAGGAAGTCGCGTATCAGGCTGAGACGGCCGCGTTTCTGATCGTTGAAGTCGACCAGGGTCCACGGTGCGTGCTTGGTATGCGTGGCTTTGAGCATCGCTTCGCGGGCGCGGGTGTAATCACCATATCGGGTCCGCGCTTCCAGGTCGATCGGGGAGAGCTTCCAGCCCTTGAGCGGGTCTTCGCGGCGTTCGGCGAATCGTTTTTCCTGTTCGGCCTGATCGCAGCAAAGCCAATACTTGAATAACAGGATGCCGTCGTCGACCAGCATGTTCTCGAATACTGGCGCATGGGTCAGGAAGGCTTTGACCTGCGTGTCGTTAGCGAATCCCATGACCTTCTCGACCCCCGCGCGGTTGTACCAGCTGCGATCGAAAAGCACGACCTCGCCCGCCGCGGGCAAATGGGCGATATAGCGCTGAAAATACCACTGCGTACGCTCGCGCTCGCTTGGCTTGGGCAAGGCGACTGTGCGGCACTGGCGTGGATTGATATGCGCGGAGATGGCATCGATGACGCCACCCTTGCCGGCCGTGTCCCGGCCTTCGATCAGTACCAGGATGCGCTGACCGGTGCTGGATGCCCAGCGCGCCATCTGCGCCAGTTCGCGTTGCATCGGCTCCAGCAGTTCTTCGTACTCTTTGCGTTTGAGCTTGCTCATCATGGACTCCTGCGACCGCGCTTGGCCAGAGCGCGTTTGCGCGCGGGCCGGGGCGGAGGCGCTGATGCGCCGTTCTCATGGTGCGCGCCGACGGCCATCGTGCGTGCGACCTCCAATAATGCCCCCTGCTGTTTGCTGTTCAGCGCGCGATAGGCCGCGAGTAACGCATGTTCGCCTTTGGTGCGGGCCGGGTCCAAGGTGCTGGCCAGTTCGGACAGTAGCGCCCCCGCGGGGACGCCGAAGGTACGGGCGAGCGCATCGACCTGGTCGCGCCCCGGGATCTTGTCGCCTTTGAGCCAGGCGCTGACCGTTTCGACGCCGGCGCGTGGGATGGCCGTGGCCAGATCCGTCGGACTCAGGCCGGTGGCCTTGGTCAACAGGCGAAGGGTGGTGGCGATAGACATCGGCTTATTCCTTCAGTCGTGGACGCAGCGTGGCGAGATTGCATGGCCGCGTACGCGCGTCGAGTTGGGCGCGGATGATCTTGTCCCATGCGGTGCGACAGGCGGACGTCGAACCGGGTAGGGCGAACAGGAAAGTGCCATTGGCCAGGCCGGCGAAGGCGCGCGATTGCAGCGTGGACGTGCCGATCTCATCGAAGCTCATGGCGCGGAACAATTCGCCGAAACCCGGCATCTCCTTGTCGAGAAGCGGCAGTAACGCTTCCGGCGTGGAGTCGCGGCCGGTGAATCCGGTCCCGCCGGTCACCAGGATTCCGTCGGTCGCAGGGTCGGCGATCCACTGCGATACCTGGGCGCGCAGCCGATAGCGGTCATCGGGCAGGAGCGCGCGCGCGTACAGTCGATGGCCGGCTTCGGTCAATGCGGTGGCGAGATAATCGCCGGAGCTGTCCTCGCCGAGCGTGCGCGTGTCCGAGACGGTCAGCACGCAGAGCGACAACGGGATGAAATCGGCCTGGGCGGTCATGCGAGCTAGAGTAGCGGGAAACCCTCGGAGTGAGAAATGATGCGCGGCATTGGCCCCGATACGCGCATCACCTTCATCCGGAGCCATGCGGGGTCCGTCAGGACGTCGGGCGGACATCTGCGCCGCACATCAGCCGAGAGCCTGCGACATCTCCCCGCGGAGTATGGGGGCGCGTCGAATCAATAGTTCGGCGTTGCCATAGACAATCTCTGACATGCGGATACTGGGCGCGGTCCGGTGCGGAGGCGCCGATGTCCCGGCTGAGACGGCAAGCAGGCGGCCCTCCCCACGCCATCGGCCGGAAAGCCATCCACATCACGATTCCGGATCCGCGGTTCGCGCTATCTTTTCATGCGCAGGGGCCACGCCTTTCAAGGAGGATCGTTTCATGCAATTCAAGCATGTCGTTATCGCATTGTGCGTGGCAGTGGCTTGCGTGGTTTACGCTCCAACCGCCCGAGCGCAGGAAACCTGGGCCGAGTATTCGATGATGGGACAGCGACGCGCAGCCCAGATCTGGTCGGGAGGCGCTGCGGTTTCGCAGTTCGCCTGGGCGCCGCAAAGCGCGACCGAATCGCATGTCTACTGGGGCGATCCCCAAGCATGGCCACCGACCTATCACGAGCGTTTTATCGTCAGCGGCGACTGGGTGCTGCTCGATGGCTGGTGGGGCAACGGCACCTACTACACGTTGCGCGTGACCAACGAGCGCTATTGCGATATCAGTTGCAATCAATGCGCCACCATCGCCACCAGCGGCCCGCAGCATTACGTCAGACGGCAGATCCCCACCGCCGCCTATTGCCTCAAGGCCGATGGCGTCATCACCGAACTATCCTCGGGTAAGAGGTTGCGGTTTGGCCATACCCAGGTCTACTGGCCGCCGGCTTCATGCAGCAACGCCTACATCAGTGGACAACGCTGCATCCGGCAATGGGAGTCGTGGTGGGACGATAACGGCACGTCTTACCAGCGCAAGATCGATCGCGATCAATATCTCGCGAAAGGTCTCGGCAACGGTTTCATCATCCAGACTTATTACCCGGCGCCGTGGCGGGCGGATATGCGCTATTTCTGGAATTACTGAGCCAGGCGCCGCCGCTCGCCATCGTGCGGGCGGCGGCGAATCAAGCCAGAGCCAGCGAATACCATTGGGTGGAATCCTCTTCCCAGCCGGCCTCGCGGTAGAGCGACCTGGCCGGAGCGTTGTCGCGGGTGGTTTCCAATACGATCCGCAGCGCTCCGCGATCGCGCGCATGCTGCGCCGCCGCATCGAGCAGGTTGCGGGCGACGCCCTGTCGGCGCGCTTCCTCGGCGACGAACAGGTCGTTGAGGATATAGATCCGCCCCGTACGGACCGACGAAAACATCGGATACAACTGGACGAAACCGCGGCCCTCGCCATCTTGCTCAGCCAACAGTACGACCGACTCGCCACGGGTCATGCGTTCGCACAGGAAATCGCGGGCGCGCCGGATGTCGCCAGGTTGTGCGTAAAAACGACGATACGCGTCGAACAGCGCGGCGAGCGTGTCGAGATCGTGGGTCGTCGCGAGGCGGATGGCGATGGGCATGGCTGCGGTCTGATGCGGATCGGATCCTGGTTCGGATCCGGAACGGGCGTGGATGGATGCGGATCTGATCGGTATCGGACGAAGAGGGGCGGGCTAAGGTCTCGGGCTGAGATCGGATGAGGATCGGATGAGGGTCAGGCTAAGAGTGGGCCGAGACCAGGTCAGAATCAAGTCAAGATCAATGCGCTGAGAGCGCATGCCAGCGGATTGGGCACGAGTGCGGCTTCCGAAAGCGCTGAGTATGATGATGCCGTTCGGACAAGGAGGGGGCGAATGACCAGGACGATCCAGGATATTTCCGAGGATCTGCGTCGGAGCAAGGGGCGCGACCGGCGCTGCACGTTGTTGGTCGGCGCGGGCTGCTCGAAGACCGCGGGGATCCCGCTGGCGTCCCAGATCGTCGACGACATTCGCAAGGACCACCCGATGGTGTTCCAGCGTGCGCTGCGACGTGCGCAGCGCAATGATTCCTCGATCGGGGTGCCTGGCTATGGCGATTGCATGGCCGAACTCGATCCGGGCCCGCAACGCGATCTGATCCGCGGTTATATCGATCGCGCGCGACTGAACTGGGCCCATGTCGGCATCGCAGCACTGATCCATCACGGCTATGTCGATCGTGTGCTGACCACCAATTTCGATCCGCTGATCGCGCAGGGTTGCGCGGTATTCAATGAATTTCCGGCGGTCTACGATCTGACGATGACGCAGAAATTGCGTTTCGAGGATCTTCCGGAGAAAGCGGTCTTCCACCTGCACGGACAGCGTAACGGGTTCTCGCTGCTCAACGACCCGGGCGAACTGCGTCAACACCGTGAAATCGTCGAGCCGCTGTTCGAGCACGCGCGCGAGGGCAGGGTTTGGGTCGTGTGCGGCTACAGCGGCCAGAACGACCCGCTGTTCGAGTTGATTCAGCAATGCCGACGTTACGAATACGCACTGTATTGGATCGGTTACGACAAGACGCCGCCGTCGCATCTGTTGCCGTTGATGGCCGAGCCGGATCGCAGTCGTTGTCATTACCTGCATTACGATGGCGCCGACAAGTTCTTCCTGCATCTGATGCACGAGTTGGGGCATTTCCCGCCGGTATTCATGGAACGGCCGTTGGATCACATGCAGAGTCTGCTCGAGCGTTTCGCCGAATTTCCGATCGAGGCGACCGAACGCAAAGTCGATCTGTTGACCGACGCAAAACAGCGGATCCGCGATTATCAGGCCCAGATCGACGACAGCGTGCAGGCGAAATCGGCGGATCAGGCCGTCGTCGAGGCGCTGGCGACGCGGTCGCCGAGCCAGGTCGAGGAGGCGCGCACGCACGCCGAACTCCAGGGCGGCAGCCTTTCGCCGATGGTCGAATCCCAGTTGTCATTCCTGCAAGGCTTGAATTTCTACAACCGGGCAGAGTCCGAGGATGAGGACAAGAAAGCCACCTCGCTGTTGCTCCAGGCTCACGAGGCCTACGAAAAAGCCTTTGAGCTTGACCCCACCGACTCATGGGTGCTGAATAATTGGGGGATCACGCTCGACGCGTTGGCGAAGAGGAGCAAAGGCAAGAAGTCGCGCGAGTACGTCATGGAGGCGATGAAAAAATTCGAGGCCGCACTTGAGCTGACTCCGGATGATCACGAGCTCGTCAATAACCGGGCCGGCAATCTGATCCTACTCGCCAATTTCACGCCGGAAGGAAAAGAAAGGCAGTCGCTGCTTGAGCGCGCGCACGGCTATACGATGCTCGCCGAAAGCTTGCATCCTGGCGAGGGAGCGTACAACACCGCCTGCATTCACGCGCTGCGCAACGAATTGGATCTGATGGCGGAGTGGCTCGACCGATCGCATGCGCACGGGCAGCTGCCCAAGAAGGAAGATATCGAGACCGACCCCGACTTCGATGGCGTGCGCAGTACGCCCCAGTTCCGCGCATGGTGGAGAAAGATGGGGTGGGAGTGACGAGGCTCCGGGATCAGCCCGCTTGCGTCAGTCGCGCCAGTTCATCGGCCTGGTGCTCGCGCGCCAAGCGCTCGATCAACGGCTCGATGTGCCCTTCGATAACGTTCGGCAGATCGTACAAGGTCAGTCCCTCGATACGGTGATCGGTGACCCGGCCTTGCGGAAAGTTATAGGTGCGGATGCGCTGGCTTCGGTCGCCGCTGCCGACTTGCAGTTTTCTTTCCTGCGCTTGGGCGGCTTCGCGCTTGGCGGTTTCTGCTTCGATCAGCATCGCCTTCAGCCGCTTCATCGCCTTGTCGCGGTTGGCGTGCTGGCTGCGCTCGGTTTGCGATTCCACGACCACGCCGCTCGGCACGTGGGTGATACGGATCGCCGATTCGGTTTTGTTCACGTGTTGCCCGCCGGCGCCGCTGGAACGGAACGTGTCGATCTTCAGGTCCGCGGGATTGATCCCGATTCCGATCTCGCCGGCATCCTCGGCGATGATCGCCACCGTCGCCGCGGAAGTGTGGATTCGTCCCTGCGCTTCGGTTTCGGGTACGCGTTGCACGCGATGGGTGCCCGACTCGAATTTCAGTTTGGAGTAGGCGCCGCGGCCGTCGATGCGGGCGATGATTTCCCTGAAGCCGCCGTGTTCGCCGGGGTTGGCCGATTCCACTTCGACCTTCCAACCCTGGCGCTCGGCATAGCGGCTGTACATCCGGAACAGATCGCCGGCGAAGATCGCCGCTTCGTCGCCGCCGGTGCCGGCGCGTACTTCCAGATAGAGACCGCCTTCATCGCGCGCATCCTTCGGCACTAATTGCGCCATCAGCGCCTGATCGAGTTCGGCCAGACGCATCTGCGCGGCGACGATTTCTTCCTCGGCCAATTCCGCCAGTTCCGGGTCTTGACGCATGGCTTCGGCGGCGGCGAGATCGGCGCGCGCCTTGCGTTCGGCGGCGAGTCCGACCGCGATCGGTTCGAGCTGCGCGAACTCGCGCATCAGCGTGCGATAGCGCCCTGCATCTTCCACCGTCGTCGGATCGGCGAGCAGATGCTGGATTTCCTCGCGGCGTTCGGCCAGCGCTTCGAGTTTACGGCGCAGCGTCGGGATCATCGCGATCGATTCGCAGGCTGTTGCCGGGGCCGGGGTGGAGTTCGCGCTCGAGCGCTTCGGTCAGCGGCCTGTGCGGGAACAGGCGATCGGCCGCGCGGACGATATCGGTATCGCCGTTGAGCGCGGCGTCGCGCAGCGCTGCGGTTGGCGCGTGCAGCAGTCGGTTAGTAAGCGAGTGCGCAAGTTGCTGTAGAACCTGATCGGGGGCGTGCCCTGCGGCGAGCATTTGTTTCGCCTTGGCCAGCGAGTCGTCGCGGACCGACTCGCCGTGCGCCCGCAAGCGCTTCAGGGCGCCGTGATGCGCGCTGGCGGCGATGATGTCGGCGTAACGCGCGACTTGTAGTTCGACGATCGCTTCCGCCTCTTCGGCGGCTTCGCGCCGGCCGCGTCGGTTGTCCTCGATAACCCGTTCGAGATCGTCCACGCCGTACAGATAGGCGTCCTCAAGTTCGGCGACGTCGGCGTCGATATCGCGCGGTACGGCCAAATCCATCAACAGCATCGGGCGACGGCGGCGTTGCGCCAATGCCGCGGCGACCTGCGCACGGCGCAGGATCGGCTCGCGGCTGGCGGTGGCGGAGAACACCATGTCCGCCTCTGCCAGATGGCGGTCGAGCTCGGTCAGCGGTAGGGCCACGCCGCCGTGGCGGGTCGCCAGTTCCTGGGCGTGGGCGAGCGTACGGTTAGCGAACAACAGGCGCTTGGTCTTGGCCTGCACGAGATGCAGCGCGGTCAGTTCGATGGTTTCGCCCGCCCCGATCAACAAGACGCAGCAATCGGCTGGCCGCGCGAAACTGGTTTCGGCCATCCGCACCGCGGTGGAGGCCACGGAGACCGGGTTGGCGCCGATCCGGGTATCGGTGCGCGCGCGTTTGGCGGTGACGAAGGCGTGCTGGAACAGACGATCAAGCCGGTTGCCCAGGCTGCCGGCCCCGCGTGCGATCGTCCATGCTTGTTTGACCTGGCCAAGAATCTGCGGCTCGCCCAGAACAAGGGAATCCAGCCCGGTCGCGACCCGGAACAAATGCCGCGCCGCGGCTTCGTCGCGATGGCAATACAAATACTCTTCCAGCGCCAACCATGGCGCGCCCGTGGCGCTAGGTCCGTTACGGTCTTGCGGATGCGCGGCCAGCCACTGCGCGAGCACACCGCCATCATCGTCGGTCATCGCGTAGATCTCGGTGCGGTTGCAAGTGGACAACAACGCCACCTCTTCCACGCCAGGCAGGGTACGCAAAGCATCCAGGGTGTCAGGCAAGGCTTCATCCGCGAACGCCACACGCTCGCGCAAGGCGACCGGCGCGGTCTGGTGATTGATACCGAGGGCGATCAGACGGGACATGACGATCGGCGCAGGTGCGTTCAGTCGGTTCGGGTAAGCTGGATGGGTGTCCTTATTTTACGGCCCGGTGCCGCAGATGCTCGCATTTCGATCTTTCCGAGTCCTGTGTCTGTTCGCGGGATTGGCCCTGGCCGACTCCGCCGCCTGGGCGGAATCTCCGGCGAATGGGGCCGAAGACGGTCCCATGGCGGCGACTCTCGCTGGCGAATATGCCCTTCAGGCCGGCAAGCTTGACGAGGCGGCGCGCTGGTATCTGGATGCGGCCAAAGCAGCCGATGGCGATGCGGATTTGGCCGAGCGTGCGGCCCGGATCGCCCTGTTGGCCAAGGACGACGTCCGCGCCCGTATGGCTTTGTCGCTCTGGCGCGCGCGCGCGGAGGTGTCGCCTGCGATGCGCGGCGCCGAAGCGAGTCTGGCCCTGAGGCGCAAGGATGAGGGCGCCGCACGCAGGGAACTCAAAGCCCTGCTGCGTGAGCCGGGCGATGCCGATGCCGATGATGCCGGATGGCGTTATGCCCTGGCCGCGCTCGACGTCGGCTCCGGCGATCCGCGGCTGACCGGGCGCATGCTCGCGTATCTGGTCGACTCGGGTGCGATTCCAGAGGCTCTGATCCCCTGGTTGGCGTTCGGTGAATTTGCCCAGCAGCTGCAGCGCAAAGATCTCACCGAAAAGATCGTCGCCCAGGTGATCAGGCGCTTTCCAAAGGAGCCGGCGGCGGGGCTGTTGCAGGTGAGCCAGCTGCGAGATGCGGGCAAGTCCGATCAAGCGAGGCAAGTTCTCGGCGAACTGGAGATCATCGCCGAGTCGCGGCCCGAGCTGAGTCTTTCCATCGCACGCGAGTACAGCGCTTTGGGCGATCACGCCAAGGCCGCCAGTGTGCTCGCGCGCGGCCCGCAGAATGACCGCATCTATTCGATTCGCGCGGCCTTTCTGGCGCAGGCCGAGGACAAGCAAGGGATCGGCCAACTCTACGACGAACTCAAGCGCGATTCCTCATCTCCCGATCCGACGCGTCGTCTGATGCTGGGCCAGATCGCCGAATACATCGAACGTCATGCCGAGGCCCTGGACTGGTACGCGGGCGTGCCGGGCGGCCCGCAGCGCTGGCAGGCGCGGCTGCGCTCTGCGCCTGTATTGCACAAACTCAAGCGGCCAAGCGAAGCCTACGCGCAACTGCGCGAATTGCAGTCCGACGCCACGGTCGACGACGAAACGCGGCGCGACGCGTACCTGCTCGAAGCGGAATTGCGCAAGGACGACAAAGATCCGGCGGCTGAACTCGATGCTTACGCGCGCGGTCTCGCGGCTTTTCCGGACGAGCCCGAGTTGCTGTATGGGCGTGCGCTGATGTGGGAACGACGAGACGATATCCCGCGTGCAGAAGCCGACCTGCGCAAGATCCTTGTGGCCGACGCCGATGACGTGAACGCGCTCAATGCGCTCGGTTATACCCTGGCCGACCGCACCGACCGCTATCAGGAAGCCTTGGAACTGATTGCCCGGGCCATCGCCGCCGAGCCCGACAACGCCGCGATCATCGACAGCTATGGTTGGGTACTGTATCGGCTCGGCCGCAATCGCGAAGCGTTGGTCGAACTGCGCCGCGCGTTCACCAAGCAGAAGGACGCCGAAATCGCCGCGCATCTCGCCGAAGTCCTGTGGATGCTCGGAAACAAAGACGAAGCCCGCAAGTATTTCGATGAGTCGCGCAAGCTCGATCCTGAGAACCGCTCGCTCAAGCGCGCATTGGAGAAAACCGGGGTGCTCCTTCCCCCGGCGATCAAGGGCAAGGACAAGGGGCCAGAATCAGAATGAAGTTGAATAGAGTATTGAGAAGCGCGCATCTCGCGCGTTTCCCACGCGACCGCCTAGGCGCCTGTCCGGAAGTGCTCGCGACGAACCGGCCGCTTCCGCGTTTGCCTCGTCGGAGCGGCCATCCCTGGCTGCGCTGCCAGGCCACCCCTCAACAGCCAGGCAGACCCGACAGGCAAACTTTTCGGCACGTGGCGACGCGCATCATGGTCTTGGCGATGGCAGCTTTGCTGGGGGCGTGTGCGACGACGTCGCACACGCCGGCCGCATCGCCTTTGTCTCCTGAAGAAATCGCCGACCATGTGCGCCAGCGAGAAACTTGGGCGTCAAACTACGTCACCTGGTCGTTTTCCGGGCGTGCGGCGATCAGCAAGGAAGGTGTTGGCGGCGGCAGTGGGCGGATCGAATGGCAACAACACGACCATGCACGCTACACGATCGCACTCAGCGCGCCGGTCACGCGTCAGAGTTGGCGACTGATCGGCGATCTGCATTCCGAGTCGGGCCGCATCGAGGGCCTGCAGGGCGGGCCGCGAGAGGGCGAGTTCGCCGAGGATCTCCTGCTTGAGACGACCGGGTGGCATGTGCCATTGCAGCAATTGGGCAGTTGGGTGCGGGGCATGCCTGCAGCCGCTTACCCCGTCGAGTCGATCGAATACGACGCTCAAGGGCGGTTGTCGCGTCTGCGTCAGGCGGGATGGACGGTCGATTACACGGCGTGGCGTTCCGGAGCCCCGGGACAGCCGGATCTGCCGCAACAAATCGAAGCAGCGTCCGAAGGCGCGCGGGTTCGGCTGGTCATCGAAGACTGGATGTTCGCCACCCCATGATCGCGCGGACCATGGCCGATGGCTGGTCGGTCTGGCCGGCGCCCGCCAAGCTGAACCTGTTTCTCCGCATCCTTGGTCGCAGGGACGACGGCTACCATGCATTGCAGACCGTGTTCAGAATCTTGGAGTGGGGGGATACCATTTCCATCCGACTCCGAGACGATGGGCGAATCGTCCGTCACGGAGATTCCGCGCCTGGCCTCGCGGAGGCCGATGACCTTGCGATACGTGCCGCCAAGTTGCTGCAAACCACAGCTAATGTATTGAAAGGCGCTGACATCATCGTCGAAAAGCGAATTCCAACCGGTGGCGGTTTCGGTGGCGGTTCCAGCGATGCGGCCACCGTCCTGCGCGCCCTGGATCTGCTCTGGGAGTGTGATCTGGGGGTTGAGGCTCTGGCCGGGCTGGGACTGCGCCTGGGAGCGGATGTGCCGGTTTTCGTCCACGGACACAACGCCTGGGCTGAGGGTCTCGGAGAAAGGCTCCAACCTTTGGATCTGCCTCCAGCCTGGTATCTGCTGGTCGATCCCGAGGTGCATGCGGCTACCGCCGAATTATTCCAAGCCCCTGAATTGACGCGAAATGCGCCACCCGCGACAATATCCGACTTCGTTTCCGGGACTGCGCTCGGCAATGCCTTCGAGCCGGTGCTGCGTTGTCGCAATCAGGGCGTCGATGCTGCTTTCGTCGCTTTGTCGAAAACATGCACTGACACAGCGCGCGCGCCGCGACTGACAGGGTCGGGCAGCGGGTGTTTCGTCGAGTTCGCAGACCGCGAATCCGCCGAAAACGCACGCGCCAAGTTGCCGGCGGGCCTCAAGGCCTGGGTGGTGGCGGGCGCGGGGCGGTCGCCTTTGCTTAAGGCACTGGAAACGACTTTCGCCTCATCGGCGGTGAGGTAACGCCCCGGTGTTCGGGGGCAGCCAAGTCCGTGAGGACTTGGCGGGGGTTCGGGAGTACGGCGGGACGTTTTCGAAGAGACGTCTCCTCGGATACGCCGACCTC
>SSEV01000250.1 GCA_008015095.1 Lysobacteraceae bacterium
GGGTGGGTTTCTCGGTTGTGATGGTGGGGCTATGGTGGTAATTGGTAATTAGTCGGGGTAGTTTGGTTTTTAGAAGTGAACCTGCCCCGTATTTCGTGGAGGGGGCATGAGCAAGAAGCATGGCAAGAAAGGCCTCTAACCCGCACAGCGCCGCGCCCTAGGGTGCGCCCTGGCGCACCTTTTTGCGAGCGCGGAGTAGCCTTCCCATATGTACGCCTGACTTCCTCGGCCGCTCCATCTTTCTCAATCTGGCCGGTTCCCGATTTGAGCTTCGATGACGGTCCGGAAACCCGTAAGGCGGGCTTGAGCCCGCCCTATGCAATCATCGCGCAGCGGTGCGTCGGTGACCGACTGGGGCGGATCGAGCCTCGCGCGGTGAAACGAAGGTCAAGGCCGTCTCCATTGCTGACCAAACCGCGAATAGGTGCTCGTGAAACCATCCGACTCCACGGTCATCCGAAAAGCTTAAATGAGTGCCATTCCACGCTGGCCCCGGCTTTCGTCTTATGCTTGATCGCGCCCATTGCCGCGTCGTGACGGGCATGGCGCGGCCGGGCGCCGAATCGGATCGGGCATCGATCCGTTCAACAACGCCGCCTCGGTCATCCGGGGCGGCTCACAAGGAGAAGATGTGATGTTGCGAAAGCTATGCGCAAGAGGGCATCGTCTGGTTGCATTGGCGATGCTCGCCATCATGACATGGGTGCCTTCGTCGGTAATGGCGCAGTGCCTGTACGGATCGGTGCAGTCGCGCGTGCAGATCAACGAAACCGTCGCCTGGACCCAGACGCTGAGTATCGCCACCGGAGGCAGTTTTCGCGTCGGCGCGTTCAAGAATCAATCCGGCCAGTTCGTCGACCCGGGAACCGCCACCATCACGGTGGTGCGCCCGGACGGCAGTTCGTATCAGACGGCGAATGGGACGTATCAGACGGCGGCTCTTTCGGGCACCTACCTGGTGCGCGTGACATGCGGCACGTTGATGGATACGGCAACCGTGACCGCGACGGGCGGGTCGGCGACGTACGACATGCTCGACTACATGATGAACGACAATACCGGCTCGTCCATCAATCTCGATACCAGCGACCGCCAGTGGCAGTTGTTCCGCACGTATTTCGATCCTCAGGATGGCCGCAGGTTCTACATCACGAAGAATTACAACGGCACCGGTGCGACCGATTACGAGGAATACGTTTTCGACGAAACGTACATCTATCTCGTCCGCGACACGAGCTGGCAGAGCAACAACTGGTGCTCCGGCCTGAACACCATGATGGAGCTCTGGACAGGCAGGCAGAACCGCGGCGTTCGTTTTCCGCGGCGCGTGATCATCAATACCGGTAGTTCGACGACATGGACCACGCCGGCGTTCGACATCAAGGGGCGACTTGAAGGGAATGGTTGCGCTTTCTGCACCAGTCCGTCAGCGGGCAACGGGCAGACCTGGACGTGGCGATTCACTCACCATTCGTCCTACGCCCTCAATACCGGCCAGGTGGCTCAGAACGTGATCAAGGCCGAATTGATCAGCGGCCCCGGTGCCGGCAACGGCGAGTACTACCTGTTCTCCAAATCCCTCGGTTGGGTGGGATACGGCGAAACCACGGGCGCTGGCTGGTGGTCGCACTACAGCAGCGTGAACGGCGCGCCGGTCGTGATCCTGCCGCCATGCACGGGCCAGACCGGATGCATCAATTACCAGTCCTACGCCGGCAACATCTACCACCAGACCGGCGGGCTCGTCGGCGCTGATTGGGCGGCGTGGACCACCGCGCACAACGCCGGATTCATGACGTACGGTCCGTACGATCGTCGATGGGGCAATGGCTCGCACAGGGCGAGGTTCCGGCTGATGATCGACAACCGAAGCGCGGACAATGCCGTGGTGGCGACCGTCGACGTGGTGACCGCGGGAGGAACCCGCCTCCTCGCGCGCCGGGATATCCGCCGGCAGGAATTCGCCGGCACGTACTTGTGGCAGGACTTCGATCTGTCGATGGTTTCCCCCAGTTTCGAAGAACTCGAAACACGGGTGTACTGGCACGACAATGCGTACATCACTCACGATAAGACGCAGGTCTGCAAGCTCTGATCGTCAGCGGATGGGATTGTGCCGATGACCTCAGACACGCCGGCGCCCCGCGGCGCCGGCGTCAGTCGTGCGCAAACGGATTTGTAAGACGGATTCGCAGACTGCGAAAAGGGGTTGGATCAATCCGTAAGGCGGGATCCGTAAAGCGGGATCCGTAAGGCGGGCTTGAGCCCACCCTACGCACTTTCTTTCGGTTAAATAAGCTGAAAAATGGACAGGTTCATTTTTCACATTCGAGCCGGGTGGAGGCGCTCCGAATGACTCCACCCGGCTTCCTGTCGACTCAGATCACACTCAATGCCGGGTAGATGCCTCTGAGACGGAAACTCGGATAATCCCAATCGTAGGTCACGCGAGAACGGTGATAGAGGCGACGCTGGTGATAAGAGTTGCCGAATGAAGAGGGCACGGTCAGTCGATACTCGATTTCAAGGCCAGGGCTATTCGGGTCGTAATTCTGGATTCCCAGCAATTGCCATGTCTGATACCCCGTCGTACCGAAATTAGTCCCGTATTCGACGCGAGTACCATCGCGCGACGTGACAATGAAGATCCTGCTGGTGCTCCAAGCCGGGTTCGGACTATTGATCACCGCATAGGTGGCGATTTCGGCTCCCGGATATCCATCCAGATCTTTGATGCCGCCAGCGAGAAGCCTCCAGCCCGGGAGCATTCTGAACGACTGGACGACACCCGTTCTGTGATTGATGATGGCGAGGAACGTATATTGATTCTGCCTGATTTCGCTGAGTGCGATTTCGGCGCTCGCGACATGCGCGTTCATGTTCTGCACGCCGCCGGCCAGAATGGTGGCGCTGCCAGCAAACGTATAGGTTCGACTGACGGTGCCGAGACCACCCGCGATGCGGATGAAACTGTTCCCTACGAAAATCTCGTCGAGGCTTCCATTTCCATCCAGATCCGCCCGCCCGAACAATGTCCCTTGAGCGTTTGCGGTAAAGATCGGTAAGACCATTAGCAGCAGAGCGATCAATAGCCTTTTCATTGCTGTGGTTCCTTCTACAGTGGTGCAACTTGATGAGGGGGGATGCGCAAGCTTTTTTCGCCGCGCACTCATACGCCCCGCTCGAAACGAGCGGGTTTTCGTCGTTGTCGATACGTGAGCGCACGACAGTGACAGCGCTGTCAACTACGCGTAATCCGAACCACTGTCAAGCACCGAACGTGCGAATTCCGCATGGTTTTCGCATTCCTGCAGACATGCACCGACCGACGGCGACCGAATGTCCGCGAAAACACGCATACAAGGCGTAAGGCGGGCTTGAGCCCGAGCTGCACTTGCTGGGGTGGTGAGGTTCGCTTCGTTCACCGCCGCCCCACGGAGTGCAGTGGTTCAGGGGGCGCTTGGGCGGATGCGGGCTTATCCGGCGTCGGCCTTGATGGATTCAGCCGCTGGACCCGCGTATTCGCTCCACGCGCTGGCGGTAGTCGCGGACGTTGTCGCCGCGGATGCGGCTTTCCCGGGTACCACGGATTTCGTCGATCTTCTCGTCGGAACCCGTCACCGGTTTGGCTTCGACCTTGGTCTCGCGCTCGAAGGCGTGCGATTTGTCGGTGTTGCGGTAGTACCGGTAAAGGGCCCAATACAGCGCGGTGGCCCCCACGGGGCCCATTGCGAGCAGCCAGAGTCCGCCGTCGTCGCTCATGACGCGCCTGCCAGGATCGCGATCGCGATGGTTTCGAGGATGGTGCCGACGGTCAGCGCAGCCAGCAGCAGTTTCCATTGCTGTACCGGGACGCTACCCATGGTTTCGCCGGTGCGGCCGTTGACGGCGATGTAGTGCAGCATGCCGCCGTTGCTGCCCGGCTGGTGATAGGAATACAGCCACACCGGCAGATACATCGACACCCAGCGCGTGCCGTGCACGTCCAGGCTTTCCTGCTCCCAGCGCACGCCGCGGCCGTAGCGGCTGACCGAGCCCTCGACCTGGGCGCGGGCGATGGACAGCAACTGGTCTTCCAGCCGCGGACGCAGTTGCTCGACGTCGGTGTCGCGCTTCTCGGAGCTGAAACCCGAGAGATATGAAGCATTCCACTTCACCGCGTTCTTGGTGTCGAACGGCAGGATGGTGTTGATGATGTTCTGGGTGTTGGCGCGCGTATCCAGGTTGCCGCGTTCGCGCGAGGACTCCAACGGCAGGTCGTCCACGGTGAAGTCGATGTGGCGCTCGATCTGGTACACGTCGGCGTCGTAGTAGGTTTTTTTCTTGTCGTCGCTGCCGCGGGTGTAGCTGCGGATCAGGATTTCGCCCTGGCCGGAGATATCCGCGCTGGCGTTGCCGTCGACGATCATGTACGGCAAGTACACGCCGGCCACGTTTTCGGGCGTGAATTGTTCCTTGAATTCCTTCAGCGCGAACAGCCGCCGCTTGTCCACGAACTGGCGGATGCGCGCGACGGCGTCGTCTTTCTTGATATGGAACGGCAGCACCGCGTCCGGCACCGCGCCGTTGGCGATCTGTTCGTTGACGCCGAACACGTGGCGGCACCAATGGCAGCGGGCGGTCATCGCGTTTTCGGTATTGACCGTGACCTCGGCGCCGCAGCCGGTGCATTTGAAGGTTCTCAGGCTGGATGCATCGGTGTCGATGTCGCGTGCGCCGCTGGCGATGACGGTGCCTTTGAGGTCGGCGATGCCCTCGCCCAATCCGAACGCTTCCTCGACCCGCGTGCCCACCCATTCGTTGCGGCAGAACAGGCAGACCAGCACATCGCTGCCGGGTTTGTGGCGGATGTCGGTTGCGCCGCATTTCGGGCAGTGGTTCTGCCCGTCCTTCAGTTCGGCGGCCGAGGTGTCGATGGCGACCGGGTCGGGCGCCTCCAATTCTTCGCGGATCGCGTCGGGCAGGGTGGCGGTGTCGACCGGGAAAGTTCCAGGCAACGGCGGCACGTCCCGCGGCGAGCCGGGGCCGTCGGGGGGCAGCGGAGGCGGCCCCGGACGATTCGGATTGGACATGGGCTGTGTGCGGCTAGTGGTTTACAGACCCAGTGCTTTCGCCTTGAGCGCGTCGTAGTCGGCCTGCGTGATCAAGCCCAGGTCCAGCATCTCCTTGGCTTTCTTCAGTTTGGCGACCGGGTCGTCGGCCGCAGGCGCGGTCGGCTGCTGCAGCGCCCCGAGGCCGCCGACCATCCCCGTGGCCATGCCCAGGCCGACCAGACCCGCGGCGCCGCCGTTCTCGCCGGCGGACTGGATGCCCTGGGCGACGCTGGCTTGCAGGTTGGCGTTGCCGCGCGCGCCCGAGAGCGCGTCCGCACGCTGCACGGTCTTGAGCAGTTCGCGGGTGTTGGCGTCGTACTCGATCGAAACGATGGCGGTCTTGACGATGGCCAGGCCGCGGTCGGATTTCCACTGGTAGGCGTTGTCGACCGCCGCCGACAGGCTTTGGGCGAAACCGACCGAGTCTTGCTGGATCTTGGTGATGCGGTTGCCCTTGGACGGGTCGTTGGTATACAGGCTGAAGGCCGGCGCGAGCGAACCGACGACTTCGTTGAACAACTGGCTGGCGGCGGCGTTGTCGAGGTCGGTGAAGTCGAAGACTCTGCCGGGTTGCAGGTACGCGGCCGGCACGAAGTTTTTCACGAACAGGATCGGGTCGACGATTTTCAGCGTGTAGGAACCGCGCGTCACCGCGCCGACCTGGGTGTTGAGGAAGCCGTCGTCCCAGTAGATCTCGGACTGGGTGCCGAAGCGGTTGTCCGGCAGTTCCTTCAGCGAGACGAAGAA
>SSEV01000020.1 GCA_008015095.1 Lysobacteraceae bacterium
GCCGCCCGCGAATCAATCACGCAAGTGATTGATTCGGCGAGAGCAAGTCCGAATTCATTTCGGACTTGCGACCGCTGAGCAAGTCCAGGAGGGACTTGTTCCGTGTTGCCTTAACATGGCGCCGGGTTCATCAACGTGATCGGAGGAGAGCATCGATGCGCCATGGGCATGTGTTTGCATATGGAACGTTGATCGGGATGGGGCTAGCCGCTTGCTGCGTACCAGGCATCGATGCCTGCGCGGCAGAGCCGCGCCGCGCCGTGCAACCGATGTTCAAGGGCATCGAGCTCTACAGTTGGCGCGATCCTGATACGCATGGCTCGAACGGGCATTCCCCCGACAAGCGTGTCCTCGTCGGGGAGACTTGGCGTTTCGCATTGATGCCGGGCACCAATCGCAACAAATTCGTCGAGGAGATCGTGCAGGCCCATGATCGCGTCGACACGGTCGCAGCGCTGAAAGCCCGCTTCGCGACGCTGGCGCGCGGCGAACAGGTGTTTTGGCTGGTGCCGGAGGATCCGCGTTTCGCACTGCCGCCGCAGGCGATCGTTGCCGAGCTGGGCGCCGCCGCACAAGCTGCGGATATCCGGCTGATCATTCCGCAACGCGCTACGGCTGCGCGTGGCGTTTCGGAAGAGGACATCTCCGAAGACGCGGTCTCGAAAATCGCATGCGCCGGCAATCCTCATGCAGAGACAGCGGAAACCGGGATCCCTCCGGCGGCTTTGCGGCAGCGCGCGAGGCATTTTGAGGATCGCGGGCCGGTGCGCCATGTCCTCGCTCCGTCGGAGATCCTGAAGATCGGGATTCGTTATCGCGACGATATGCGCGTGAATTCCGTGACCGCCTGCGCGACGCTGCGTACGGCGCTACGCTCGGATAGCGGTTCGACCGTAAGGCATTTGCCCTGGTCAGAATCCCTGCCTGCGCCTTCGATCGATGCGGATGTCACCTACAGGCATGGCGGCACCGCACGCTGGCTGCTATGGCCGAATCGCAGCGTGATCCGCGATGCGCGGGGCCGCTGGTGGTTTGCGTATGGATTCTGATGTTTGATTGCGCCCGCGCCGTCCATGGCTGCGGCCGTGTTGGCGCAGCGCTTCGGCCAGACTGCGGATATAGCGGTTGCCGCTTGCGACTGGCGGCTTTCTCGAGTGGAAGTCGCTTTACGCCGGTTCGTCCGGAATCAGGGCGGATTCCAGACGGGCGATCGCGTCTTTCAATTGCAATTTGCGTTTTTTGAGCCGTTTGACCGCCAACTCGTCGGCGGCGATGTTCTGGTGCAGGCGATCGATCGCCATATCCAGGTCGCGATGCTCCAACCGTAGTTCCGCCAGGCGGTGGGCGATCCGGGTGATTTCTGCGGAGTCGGAGATCCTGCTCATCGTCTGCGAGCTTAGCGCGATGCCGCGACAGCGTCACGGGTGGGCGATGGCGATCTTCGCGACGCGGGCCGGGAAGGCTTGGCATAAAATACGCGGCCCATGAATACCGTCCTGCCCCTCTCCGAACCCCTACCGCCCGCCGGCCGCCGCGCCGTGCACGAGGCCAACAGACTGGCCAAGCGGCTGCGTCACCAGGTCGGACGCGCGATCGCCGATTTCGGCATGATCGAGGACGGCGACAAGGTGATGGTCTGTCTCTCCGGCGGCAAGGACAGTTACACGCTGCTGGACATCCTTCTGCAGCTGCAGAAGAAAGCGCCGGTGTCGTTTTCGATCACCGCAGTCAACCTCGATCAAAAACAGCCCGGTTTTCCGGAGCGCGTCCTGCCGGACTATCTGTCTTCGCTTGGGGTGGACTACAAGATTCTCGAACAGGATACCTACTCGGTCGTGACCCGCGTGGTGCCCGAAGGCAAGACGATGTGCTCGCTATGCTCGCGGCTACGCCGCGGCGCGCTGTACACCTTCGCCGAGCAGGCCGGTTTCACCAAGATCGCGCTCGGCCATCATCGCGACGACCTGGTCGCCACGTTCTTCCTGAATCTGTTCTTCCACGCAAAGATCAGCGGCATGCCGCCTAAGCTATTGAGCGACGATGGCAAACACGTGGTGATCCGCCCGCTGGCTTACGTGCGCGAGGACGAGATCACTGCCTACGCCGAGGCAAGGCGCTTCCCGATCATTCCCTGCAACCTATGCGGCTCGCAGGAAAACCTGCAACGCAGACAGGTCAAAAAGATGCTGGATGCCTGGGAACGCGAAACCCCGGGACGTATCGATCAGATCGCGCGCGCACTGGGCGATATCCGCCCGTCGCAACTTAGCGATCCGTCGCTGTTCGATTTCCTTGCGCTCGGTCGCCGCGGCGATGCGCCGCCGCCCGATGCCCACGCCTGGCTCGCCGGCGACGGCACGGCCACGGCGACCGGCAACGACGATCCGGCGCCCTGATGTCGCTCATGTCATCCCCGTTCCCGCAGCTGCGGGAACCTGCCGCCTTGCCTTCGCGCCTTGCCATGCCTTTCGCCGGCGGATGCGTCGCGTCCGCAAAGCGACGACCCTTCTTCTCTGACCGGGACGCTCGATGTTCTTTCGCAACCTGACTTTTTTCCGTTTCCCCGCATCGCTCGATTTCGACGCGCTCGACGCCGGCCTGGCCGAATGCGCGTTGAAACCGGTCGGCGCTTTGGAGCTGTCCTCGCGCGGCTTTGTTTCGCCCTTCGGCCGCGATAGCGAGACCTTGTCGCATCGTATCGGCGATGCGATCTGGGTCAGCGCCGGTAGCGAGGACAAGATCCTGCCAGCCACCGTGGTCAACGATCTGCTGCAGAAAAAACTCGCCGAGCTGGAAGACAAGGAAGGCCGCAAGCTCGGCGGTCGCGCGCGCAAACGGCTCAAGGAAGATCTGGTGCACGAGCTGCTGCCGCGGGCCTTTGTCCGCCCGGGGCGCACCGACGCGATGCTGGATTGCAAACATGGCGTTCTCGCCGTAGATACCTCCTCGCGCAAGACCGCCGAAGCGGTCGTCTCCGACCTGCGTCATGCGCTGGGCAGCTTTCCGGCTTTGCCCTTGAATGCGGAAATCGCGCCGCGCGCCGTACTCACCGGCTGGATCGCGGGCGAACGCCTGCCCAAAGGGCTGGCCTTGGGCGAAGAATGCGAACTGCGCGATCCGGCCGAACAGGGCGCGGTGATCAAATGCCAGCGCCAGGAACTGCATGCCGACGAGATCGCCAGACATCTGGACGCGGGCAAACAGGCGACGCGGTTGGCGTTGACCTTCGAGGAGCACCTGAGCTTCGTGCTCGGTGACGACTTGGTCGTACGCAAGCTGAAATTCCTTGATGGTGCGGTGGAGCAGCTCGAATCGACCGAGCGCGAGGATCTGCGCGCCGAACTTGATGCGAGGTTCGCGTTGATGAGCGCGGAAGTGAGACGCCTGTTCGTAATTCTGGAACGCGCGCTCAAATTATCGAAAGCCGAATGAGCGCGCGCATTCCGCGATGGCGGCGTCGCGGGTAGGATGCCGCATGCCGTTCCGTTTCCGCTTGCGCCCCTCCACCACCGAAGCCGAAAGCGGCGTTCTGCAACGCGACCACGTGCCGCTTCGGCTCGATAGCGGTCGTACTATCAACATTCTCCGGGTGCGCGATCCGCGTGCGCGAAGAATCAGATTGTCGGTGAGCGAGCGCGGCGTGCGCCTGACCCTACCACGCCGCGCGAGTTTGGTCGCGGGCGAGCGCTTTCTGATCGAACACCGCGATTGGCTGCATGCGCAGCTGGCGCTGGCGGACGATCACCAGCGCACCCCGTTGCATCGCCCGAGCACGACGCCATTGCCGTTGCGCCGCTAAAGGCTGCCGTTGCGCTGGACCGAAGGGCGGTTCACCGCGCTGCAACGCGACGAGTGCTCCGCGGGCGGCAGCCTGATATTCCGTACCGGCGCACGCGCCGGAGCGCCTGCGCTGCGCAAGGCGCTACGAGATTTCTACGAAGCAGAGGCCCGTGCCGATCTCGGTCGCTGGTTACCGCTGTATCTGCCCTCGCTTCCTCGCGCGCCGCGCCGGATGCTGTTGAAACAAATGAGCTCGCAATGGGGATCGTTAGCCCCTGACGGTACCGTCGCGCTGGATCTGTCTCTGGTGCTGGCGCCGCCGCCCGCTTTCGAATACGTGCTGGTGCACGAGTTGTGTCACCTGATCCATCACGATCATTCGTCGGCATTCTGGCACGAAGTGGAAGCGCGCTTCCCGCATTGGCGCGAGCAACGCGATTACTTCAAGAACGAAGGCCGTCGGCTGAAAGCCGCGCTGCAGGCGTTGCTGTCTTGCGCAGGTTGTTGAAAAAAGGTCTCCCGGATCGTTTTTCAACGTCCCGGCAAGAACCTGCTTTCAACCGCTCATCGACTCAGCTCGAGCGCCATCGCGACTTCACGCGGATGGGTCATATGCAGATGATGACTGCCTGGCAGGACGTCGCAGCGGATCTCTCCGACGCAGGCGATGCGGGCATCGCGCCGTTGCGGCGGAAAATAAGGTGGCGCAGGGTCGGCGACCACCATCCGTACCGGACAAGCGATCGCGCGCAGGCAGTTGTGAATCTGCGTCTCGGTCAAGCGCACCGCCGTCGGCAGAGTCAGCCGGGTATCGCTGCTCCATTCATAACCACCCTCGACCTCGCGTAAGCCGCGTCCGATCAGCAAACGCGCGGAAATCTCGTCCAATTCGGTGATGCTGGCCTGCATCCGGGCCTGAACGGCGATCTCAGGATCGTCGAACACCCGCTTGCGTTTGTTGTCGAGCGCGCGTCGCGCCGCCAAGGCCTCGCGCAGACGCAAGGCGGTTTCCGACTCGTCTCCCGACAGCGGGCCGAGCGCTTCGATCAGCAGCAACCGTTCTATTCGTTGCGGCGCTGCCGTAGCGATCAAGGTCGAAATCGCACCGCCCATCGAATGCCCGAGCAGCGTGAACCGCTCCCAGCCGAGCGCATCGGCGGCGGCCAATACATCAAGGATCGCGGTGAATGGCGTGTATTCGGCATCCCTCGAATAGTGAAAGCTGCGACCATGTCCGGGCATATCCAACGCCACCAGATCGTAATGCGTCAACAGCGGCGCCATGGGCAGGAAGCTGGCGGCGTTATCGAGCCATCCGTGCAGGGCCAGTAACGGCGGCGCACCGACATTGCCATTGCCCAATCCGCCAAAACGGCCGCGCGCGCTCTCGATCGCGATCTCTCTCATCCGAAGATCTCGTCAAGCTTGCGCTGCGCCAATGTCGCAAGCGCATCGGCATGCGCGGCTGTGGCGTTGAGGCAGGGAATGTAATTCAGCGTCGCGCCTCCGGCGTCACGAAACAATGCGGCGTTCTGGATCGAAATCTCTTCGAGCGTCTCCAGGCAATCGACGGCGAACCCCGGACAAACCACATCGACCCGTTTCACGCCTTCCGCGGCAAGCGCGCGCAGCACATGGTCGGTGTAGGGCTGCAGCCAGGGCTCTCGACCAAAACGCGACTGGAACGTGAGTATCGTCTCCTGCGCCGGAATCTCCAGCGCGCGCACGATCGCCGCGGTACTGGCCTCGCAATGCTGCGGATACGGGTCGCCGGCGTCGGCGAGGCGCTGCGGGACGCCGTGGTAAGAAAACAACAAACGTTCGCCGCGACCATGTTCCGACCAGTATGTCCGGATCGAAGCAGCGACCGCTTCGACCCAGCCCGGATCGAGGTGGTACTCCTCGATCACTCCCAGACGCTGATCGCCTTCACGGATGCCTCCTGCGTAGCGCTGCATGACATCGGTCACCGACGCGGTGGTGGTGGTGGAATACTGCGGATACAACGGCAGGACCATGACGCGGCCGATTCCGGAATCGCGCAGATCGCGCAGCACCATGTCCAATCCGGGGTTGCCGTAGCGCATGGCGTGGATGACGCGCAGATCAGGCAAGCGCTGCTGCACCGCCATGGCCAGATTCGCCGTATGCACCGCGAGCGGAGAACCGCCTTCGAGCCAGATCTCGGCGTATTTTCTGGCCACCTTGGCTCCACGCAGCGGCAAGATCACGCCATGCAGCAACGGACACCACAGCCAACGGCTGAGCTGCACCACTCGATGATCGTGCAAAAACTGCGAGAGATAGCGCCGCACCGCCTTAGGCGTGGGCGCATCGGGGGTACCAAGATTGACCAGGATCAGGGCGGTATCGGGCATGCACATAGGATGACAGCTGCCGCGCTCAACGTCAGCGCGGCGGCGCCGAATGGCCATACTGGCGAGGTTCATCCACTGCGCCATAGGCTCGGAGCGTTCCGCGCCGGCCCCTTTGCGCGGCCCACCTTGGTTTCCGGAGTTCGTGCGCATGCCCCACCGTCGTCCCGTTCTGTTGTCCAGTTTGCTGTTCTGCTCCCTGCTTTCGGCGACCGCCCTCGCCGGCCCCCGCGAAGACGCCCGCGTCGAAAATGCATCGCGGGTGATGTCCGAAATTCAGGCCATTCCCGAATCGGCGATTCCAGACAAACTGCTGGACGAGGCCAAGGCGATCGTGGTCGTGCCCGATACGATCAAAGCTGGCCTGGTGCTTGGAGGACGGCGCGGCCACGGGGTCATGGCGGTACGCAACGCCGAGGGGGGGTGGTCGAATCCGAGTTTCGTCACCTTGACCGGCGGCAGCATCGGTCTTCAGGTCGGCGTGCAATCGGCGGACGTGGTCTTGGTGTTCCGCGGCGAACGCGGCCTGGATTCGATCGTCAACGGCAAATTCACCCTCGGCGCCGACGCCGGCGTTGCTGCCGGGCCGCTTG
This sequence comes from Lysobacteraceae bacterium, assembly GCA_008015095.1. Classification (GTDB taxonomy): domain Bacteria; phylum Pseudomonadota; class Gammaproteobacteria; order Xanthomonadales; family Xanthomonadaceae; genus Lysobacter_I. Next base: position 6,749 of record SSEV01000020.1, read on the forward strand.
GCCGCAACGCTTCGGCCTCTACCGATGGCCAGATGAAGGCCGAGATCTGGTCCTGGTCGCGGGCGCGCGGGTTGTTCGCCGGGGTGGCGCTCGACGGCGCCGTGTTGTCGATCGATGATCGCTCCAACGAATCGGTCTATGGTCAGGACACCACGCCGCGCATGATTTTCGAAGATCGTGCGCAACACCCCCCCTCTGCTGCGGTCAGTGCGTTCCGCGATCTGCTGATCCGCGCCAGCAGTGACGCCCGACAACGCCGCAACGGCCCTGAGGGCCAAAGCGCTTCCCCAGCCTCCACATCGCCGTCGGCCGAACCGTTGGTGCAACCGCAACCGTTCGAAACGGTCGAGGGCGGTCCCCAGAATCCGGCCAAAGTCGAACCCTTGCCGGAAACCCCCTGAAGATCGGCGACGTCGAATACGCGCATCCAAGGCTTGCTCCATCGCCGCGAGTTCGGTCAAAACCCGAACTCGCTTGCGCCAAATCAATCACTTGCATATCTGATTAGCGGGCGGCGGCGGTTGCACCGCCTACGACTGCGGTATCCTGACCACCCCTCTTCTCTTCCGGAAATGCCATGGGCAGCTGGAGCATCTGGCACTGGGTCGTTGTCCTCATCATCGTGGTGCTGGTATTCGGCACCAAGCGCCTGACCAGCGGCGCCAAAGATCTCGGCAGCGCGGTCAAGGAATTCAAAAAGGGCATGCGCGAAGACGACGAGAAACCGGCCCAACTGAGCGATCAGTCGAAGCGCGAATCCGCGGCTGACGCCCAGCGTAACGACGACAACGTCGCGCGCTGACGCTATCCGGGCCGTCGGCCCGACCGCGCACCAATTCCCGCGCCATGTTCGATGTCGGTTTTTCCGAACTGTTCCTGATCGCGATCGTCGCCCTGGTCGTGCTCGGCCCCGAGCGCCTGCCCAAGGCCGCACGCTTCGCCGGACTGTGGGTGCGTCGGGCCCGGGCACAGTGGTATTCGGTCAAGAGCGAGCTGGAGCGCGAACTGGCCGCCGAGGAATTGCAGCGCAATATTCGCGAGACCCGCGAGGCCGTGCACGCGTTCGATACCGATATTCGCGATGCCGAATTCGAGGCGCGGCGCGAATTCGAGGCATTGCGCGACGCCGGCGGTCCGAAGCGCCTGCCTTCGCCCGACGTAGACGCGGATGGCGGCTTTGATGAGAACGATACGCCTGCGGCGACGGACGATCTCGTAGACGGTCGCGCAGACGATCGTAAACCGGAACCTGGCGATGTCCGCTCCTGATTCCTCCCCTTCGGATAGCGCCGAAGGCAGTCTGATCAGCCATCTGATCGAGCTGCGCACGCGGCTGATCCGCGCTATTGCCGGTTTGTTGCTGGTCTTCCTCGGACTATTGCCGTTCTCCAATAAGGTCTATGCCTGGTTCGCCCAGCCACTGTTGGACAAGCTGCCCAAGGGCGGACAATTGATCGCGGTGGAAGTGGCTTCGCCGTTCTTCGCGCCGTTGAAACTCGCATTCTTCGTCGCGGTGTTCGCGACCATGCCCTGGTTGCTGTACCAGGCCTGGGCCTTTGTCGCACCCGGCCTGTACAAACGCGAGAAGCGACTGGCGTTGCCTTTGCTCGCGTCGGCGTTGTTGTTGTTCTACGCAGGGTGCGCGTTCGCGTTCCTGCTGGTGCTGCCTGCCGTTTTCGGTTTCCTGGCCCAGGTCACGCCAGACGGCGTGGCGATGATGACCGACATCAACGCCTATCTCGATTTCGTGCTGGTGATCTTCCTCGCTTTCGGAGTCAGCTTCGAGCTGCCGGTAGCGCTGGTGATCCTGGTTCTGCTCGGCTGGGTCACGCCGAAACAGCTCGCCGAATGGCGTGGTTACGCCATCGTCGGCATCTTCATTGTCGCCGCAGTGATCACCCCGCCCGATGTGGTATCGCAACTGATGCTGGCGATTCCGATGTGTCTGCTGTACGAGGCGGGGATCATCGCGGCGCGGTTGGTCGGCAGACGCGAAACCTGAGCGACGTTTGATTCGCGTCGCGAATCGCGCTTATCCCCACGGTCCGTTGAAACGACGACGCCGGCTTGCGCCGGCGTCGTCACTCCATGGTCCCCCGTTTAGCGACTTGCGCCGCCTTACCGGATGCCGCCTTATTGAGTGATGTCGACGTCTTTGGTTTCCCGCAGGAACAGGGAGCCGATCACCAAAGTCATCAGCGCGATGCAGATCGGATACCACAGGCCACTGAAGATGTTGCCGGTGGCGGCCACGATGGTGAAGGCGATAAACGGCAGGAAGCCGCCGAACCAGCCGTTGCCGATGTGGTAGGGCAGCGACATCGAGGTGTAGCGGATGCGGGTCGGGAACAATTCGACCAGCCAGGCCGCAATCGGACCATAGACCATGGTCACCAGCAGCACCAGATAGGTCAGCAGCACGATCACCATCGGCTTGTTGATCTGCGCATCGTCGGCCTTGGCCGGATAGCCGGCCGCGGTCAGCGCATCGCCCAACGCCTTGCCGAACGCGTCGGACTTGGCCTTGAACTCGTCCTTGCCCAGACTCTCGCCCTCGAAGCTTTCCAGCGTGGTTCCGCCCAGCGACAGACTGGCGACGCTGCCGGCCGGCGCGGCTTCGATGGTGTAGGGAATGCCCTTCTTCGCCAGCGCCGAGGTGATGATGTCGCAGGACTGCTTGAAGGTCTTCTTGCCCACCGGGTCGAACTGCAGCGCGCAACGGTCGCGGTCGGCCAGCACCTTGGCCGGCGCGGTGGCCACCGCTTTTTCCAGCGCCGGATTTGCGTTGTGCATCAGCGCCTTGAACACCGGGAAGTAGGTCAACGCAGCCAGCAGACAGCCAGCCATGATGATCTTCTTGCGCCCGATCTTGTCCGACAACCAACCGAAGAGGATGAAGCCGCCGGTCGCCAGCGCCAGCGCGACCGCGATCATGATGTCGGCGGTGTTCGGATCCACGCTGAGCGTTTTAGTCATGAAGAACAGCGCATAGAACTGGCCGGTGTACCAGACCACGGCCTGGCCGGCGGTGGCGCCGAGCAGGGCCAGCAGCGCGATCTTGCCGTTCTTCGAGAAGAAGCTTTCGGTGATCGGCGCTTTCGAGGTCTTGCCCTCGGCCTTCATCTGCTGGAACAGCGGCGATTCGTTGAGCTGCAGGCGGATCCACACCGAGACGCCGAGCAACACCACCGAGACGATGAACGGCAGGCGCCAGCCCCACTCTTCGAACGCTTCCTTGCCGAGATAGTTGCGGCACACCCAGATCACCAGCAGCGACAGGAACAACCCCAGCGTCGCGGTGGTCTGAATGAAGCTGGTGTACAGGCCGCGCTTGCCCTGCGGCGCATGCTCGGCGACGTAGGTCGCGGCACCACCGTATTCGCCGCCCAAGGCCAGACCCTGCGCCAGGCGCAACGTGATCAGAATGATCGGCGCGGCGATGCCGATGCTGGCGTAACTGGGCAGAACGCCGACCAGGAAGGTCGACAGGCCCATCAGCACGATGGTCACCAAGAAGGTGTATTTACGGCCGATCATGTCGCCGATGCGGCCAAACACCAGCGCACCGAACGGACGCACCGCGAAACCGGCCGCGAACGCGAGCAAGGCGAAGATGAACTGGCTGGTGTCGTTGAGGCCGCTGAAGAAGTGTTTGCCGATCAACGCCGCGAGTGAGCCGTAGAGGTAGAAGTCGTACCACTCGAACACCGTGCCGAGGCTCGATGCGAAGATGACCTTTTTGTGGTCTTTGGTCAGCGCTCCGCCCGAAGGGATGGCTGCTGTTGCTGCTGTGCTGGACATATTACGTTCCTCCGGGGTCAGAAGCTGTATTTGACGTGCGTATGCAAGCGACGCAGATCGCCGTCGGCTTCGTTTTCGAGCGAGCGCTGACCGAAGATCAGCTCGGCGCCGATGTCGAGTTTCGGAATCGGCGAATAGATCAGGTTGGCGTGGAAAGACTGTGCCCGCTCGTTCACGGTCAGCCCGGTCAGGATCCTGTCGTTGTCGAAATGCGCCATCGAATAGAACACGTTGCCGCGCAGCTTCGACGAGAACGCGTGGCGCCAGGCGGCGAACGCGCCATAACCGTCGATCGGTTCGAGATTGCCGCTAGCGTCGAGCACGGTGTCGCTGGCGATGCCGATGCCGAGGTAACGGCCGATGCCGCGGCCGTAAGTCGCCATGTAGCGCAGGTCATTGTTCTTGCCGACGTTGAATTTGCCGGAGACGCTCACGCCACCGCCGGTCGCGGTATCGTCGATGCCGCTGGCCGGATTCTCGTAGGCGAACTGGCGAACCATGCCCGCGACCGAGAGATGGCCCCAATCGCCTTTCTTCTGCCAGCGCGCGGTGATGTCGGGCATCAGATTGTCATCGCTGCTGATCCGGGCGCCGATGTTGCGGAACGGCGTGATCGTGGTTTCGGGGTTTTCGATCGCGACCGACCAAGGCCCCTTGGTATAGCGGATCTGGGCTTGGCGCACGAAGATCGTGCCCTCGGTCGGACCGACGAAATCGACCGCATCGGGCAACGAGGCGGTGTCCTGGAAATTGCTCCAGGTCTGGCCGGCCAGCAATTGCGATCCGTTCTGACGCGTCCAGTTCACATAGGCCTGGCGCATCGACAGGCCGTAGGTGTTGGTCGAGACTTCGTTGCCGTTGATGCTGCCGCCGCCGAACAGATCGAACTCGAGATAGGCCTTGAGTTTGTCGCCGGAATCCATGTCGGTGTCGGCCGCGAGCCAGAACCGCGAGAGCTGGGCGCCGAAATCGGCATCGGTGCCTTCGTTGGCGGCTGGCGCGCCGACCGGAATGGTCGAAGGCACATAGAACAGACGCCCCACACTGCCATCGGGGATTTCGCCGTCGCTGGTGTCGGTCACCATCGCGTCGAGCTTGATGAATCCGCCGTAGGAGAATCGTGTCCCGGGATTGCCGCCCGTATTGATCGGCGTGGCCTGTATCTTAGGTTTGCCATCATCGGCCGGTTTGGCTGCAGGCGCCTGTTGTTGCGCCACCAACTGTTGGACCATCCGCTCCAGCTCGGCGACGCGCGCTTCGAGCGCGGCCTCTTTCGCACTCTGCGCCAACGTCACCCCAGGCGCGATCAGGCCCACCAACAGTGCGAGGGCCAAAGGCGCTCGCCTGTGCATTTTGTATTGTCTAGACATGACCCCTCCCAAGGGCGCGGACGGAAATATGGGAACGAAGCCTGTGCCTGTCCCTCTGGTGCGCCTATTCGCCATTGGTCGAATCGGGCCCGATTTTTCGACCATGGTCTAAGCTCCGGTCTGTTCCCGGATACGGGGCTTGCGGCACACTGATCGCCCCAAGCCCAGCGCAGGAGCTTCCCATGTCGTCGGACAGCGCCCCTTCGGTCTATCCCGTTCCCGAGGCTTTCGCCGCCCGCGCACGGATCCGTCGCGATGATTACGATCGCGACTACGCCGACGCCATTCGCGACCCCGATACGTATTGGGCGCGCGTTGCGACCCGTCTTGATTGGTACACGGCGCCGACCCTGATCAAGGACGTCAGCTACCATGCGGACGATTTCCATATCCGCTGGTTCGTCGACGGCGAGCTCAATGTCAGCGTGAACTGCCTCGACCGGCATCTGGCGACACGCGGTGACAAAACCGCGCTGATCTATGAGCCGGACGACCCGGCGAAACCCGCGCAACGGATCAGCTACCGCGAACTGCACGCACGCGTGTGCAAACTCGCCAACGCGTTGCGCAACCTCGGGGTGGCTAAAGGCGACCGTGTCACCATTTATCTGCCGATGATTCCGGATGCTGTGGTGGCGATGCAGGCCTGCGCCCGGATCGGCGCGATCCACTCGGTGGTCTTCGGTGGTTTCTCGCCGAACTCGATCGCCGATCGCATCGCCGACTGCGGCACCAAGCTGGTGATCACCGCCGACGAAGGCTTGCGTGGCGGCAAGACGGTCCCGCTCAAGGAGAACGTCAACGCCGCGTTGAAGATGCCTGGTACCGATTCGGTGGAAACGGTGCTGGTGATCCGCCATACCGGAGGTGCGGTTGAGATGCAGATGCCGCGCGACCGTTGGTTCGACGCGGTCGTCGACGGCCAGCCGGCCGAATGCGAACCGGAGCGGATGAACGCCGAAGATCCACTGTTCATCCTTTACACCTCGGGCAGCACCGGCAAACCCAAGGGCGTGCTGCATACCACCGGCGGTTATCTGGTCTGGGCCAGCTACACCCACGAGGCGATCTTCGATCTGCGCGAAGACGATATCTACTGGTGCACCGCCGATGTCGGCTGGGTCACGGGTCACACTTACATCGCATACGGCCCGCTGGCCAATGGCGCCACCGCGGTGGTGTTCGAAGGCGTGCCCAACTACCCGAGCGTTTCGCGATTCTGGGAGGTGGTCGACAAGCATCAGGTCACCATCTTCTACACCGCGCCGACCGCGATCCGCGCGCTGATGCGCGATGGCGACGCCCCGGTAAAAAAGACTTCGCGCGCGTCGATCCGCCTGCTCGGGACCGTGGGCGAACCGATCAATCCCGAAGCCTGGCGCTGGTATTACGAGGTGGTCGGCGAGAAACGCTGCCCGATCGTCGATACCTGGTGGCAGACCGAAACCGGCGCCAGCCTGATCGCGCCGCTGCCGGGCGCCACCGATCTCAAGCCCGGTTCGGCGACCAAACCGCTGCCCGGGGTGCAACCGGCGTTGGTGGACGCCAACGGCACGGTTCTGGAAGGCGCCACCGAAGGCAATCTGGTTCTGCTCGACTCCTGGCCTGGCCAGATGCGCACGGTGTACGGCGACCACCAGCGTTTTATCGACACCTATTTCAAGACCTATCCGGGCATGTATTTCACCGGCGACGGTTGCCGCCGCGACGAAGACGGCTATTACTGGATCACCGGCCGCGTCGACGACGTGATCAACGTCAGCGGCCATCGCATCGGCACTGCCGAAGTGGAAAGCGCATTGGTCTCGCACCCGAAAGTCGCCGAAGCCGCAGTGGTCGGCTTCCCGCACGACATCAAAGGGCAGGGCATCTATGCCTACGTTACCCTAATCGCTGGGGAAGTCGCCTCGGAAGACTTGCGCAAGGAACTGGTCGCGCATGTGCGCAAGGAAATCGGCCCGATCGCCACGCCCGATTTCGTGCAATGGGCGCCCGGTCTGCCGAAGACGCGCTCGGGCAAGATCATGCGTCGCATCCTGCGCAAGATCGCCGAAAACGCGCCTGATCAGCTCGGCGATACTTCCACGCTCGCGGATCCGTCCGTGGTCAAGTCCCTGGTCGAGGAACGGCTGGTACGTTGATTCGTGCGGCAGCCCTTGCGTTGGCTGCCGCCACGGCGACTCACGAGCTGACTTGCGCGTCGGCGCACAACGCGCGCCACGCGATCAGCGTCTCTAACCATCGCCGCCGCGCCGCCCGCTCCTCGACAAGGCCAGGCGCTCCGCCACCCGCCGGCCACGCCAATAGTTCGGCGACGGAACAAGGTTCTCCTTCGTTCAAACGTCGGATCAACGCCGCCACGGTTGCCGCAGGCAAGTCGGTGTCGGCAACATAACCGTTCGCGCCATACAGTACACGGCCGTTACGTGGCCGCGACCAATGCAGCACCGATTCGGGCATACGCCTTAGCCAGGCATGGTCGGCCAGCGCGCGCCGCCGGGCAGGTTTTGGCGGCGGCTCGAATCCGGCCGCGCCATAACGCATCAGCGCGATTTCGCGCAGTCGCGCATCCAGCACATGCGGCTGGCAGCGCATGCGCATGCGCTGCGCGGCCGCGCGCCATGTCAAGGGCATGCCATTGTGTTGGGTTCGTAACTGATCGAGGCCGGCCTCGACGAAGGCGACGTCGTTCCGCGACGACGACACTTCGCGCATGTCGCCGCGCGCTGGCAACAGATCATCGAGATCGTAGCGCAGGCGATGCTCGCTGCGCGGGATTCCCACATTGACGCTGGTGGCTGGTCGCAGATCCACGCTTTCGCCGACGTGGTAATAACTCGCAGGCCAATACAACGCTTGGCCCTCGCCGACTTCGACTGCGAACGAGGACGCCATGTACGCGTGATAATCGAGCACCGAGCTGACGTCTTCACGCCATGGGCGCCGCGGCCAAAAGCGCATACGCTTGCGGCCTTTGAGAACGAACATGAACGTCGAGAACCGATCCTTATGCACGCCGATCGGACTGTGTTCGTAGTTGCCGTGGAACAAGGTCGTGATCGCGCTGCTGAACGGCAGGCCCGTGCGTCGCCACAACGCCGCGAAGAACTCGCGCTCGCGCGCCCACAGCGCGAAATCCAGACTGTGCAGCCGGTTGACGATAAGCGCATAGCGGTGCCCGGCGGTCTGATCGAGCATTCTGGCCTGATACGCATCGAATCTGCGCTCTCCGCTACGCGGCAGACCCGGGGTCGGGTCGGCATGCTGCGCTCGATCGACGGTGAATTGCGCATATGCCGTTTCGCTTCGCGGAATGCGCCCGGCGTTACGCGCGGCACGCAGAACTTCGCCCAAAACAAATGGCTTACGAGAAAGTCGCTGGATCAACACCGGGCGACGATCCCAATAGCTGCGGACGAACGCATCCCACTCGAGCAAGGGCAGGTGTCCGAATGGCGTGCCGACGGAACGCTCGAAGTAGGATCGCGACATGGTTCAATCCTCGCCCACGCGCGCGAGACCGCGAAGCGCATACATGCGTTGGAGCCATGTCGCGACTTCAGGCCCCGGACGATCCGGCCCGGTCGTTCGAAGCAGATCCACGACGCGATGCGTGCGGCCATCGCATAATCGGGACCATACCGCCGACAAGGCCGGGCTGTCTTCCATCGCCAGCGGGTGTCCGTTCACCGCCCAAACCCAATTCCGGCGATCGACCCGCCTTCGCACAACGCTCTCCACACACAAGCGCACACGATCGGTGCGGCGAAGTCGCGCCACGTTCGCGACCGGAACGGGCGGCTCCAGTCCATGCGTGCTCAACCGCATCATCCAACTGATCTCCAGCGCCTGCTGCAATGCCGCGTGCGTGCGGTTGGCCGACAGCTCTTCGGCAAGGCGCTGCATCCATGGCATCGGCGATAGCGCCCGCCGTGGCGGCGGAAACGGCAGGTCGTGCGGGGTGTCCTCTTCTTCCCGGGCCGAAGAAAGCAGTCGCGTCATCAGGTTCTCGATCATGGTTTCGAGATCGGCTGCGAACGATGGAATCCGCAGTTCGAGCCATAATGCCCTCGCCGCTTCACAGCGCATGGCATGGCCGTGCGCGAGCAGGCGAATCGCATCACCAGGGCGCAACCGATACTCGGCGGCACCTCCACGCCAACGCATTTCGCCATACAGCAGCACTTGCACAAGAATGTCTCCGGCGGCGGCGCGTTTTGCCGCCGCCATGGGCGAAGCGCGACATGACAGAACCAGGGCCGTTGTCACCGGCGAGATCGGCACGCCAACGCCTCCGAGCAATTCGCGCAACAGCCCGCGCGCGCGCTCCCAGAGCGGCGCATCGAGGATCAGCGGTTCGTCTACGCGCAGTTCGATGTCGGCGCGCGGGTGCGCCCGGCGCAGTCTGCGCAGATACGCTTGCACGTCGATGTCGTTGTCATTCGGCAGTTCGTTTGCCGGTGCGCGGATATGGGCGCCGTCCCGCCAATAACGCAAGTCGGGCAACGCTTCGAAGCGGGTGCCGTCACGAAAAGGCCTGCACCCGGCGAGCAGGCAGGGCCAGACTCGCGCCGCGTCCAGGCCGAAACGGAAGCCGATTCGGGGTGAATGCTCGGGCGCTTCTGACATCTGCGGGTGTGCGGAGGCGGCCATATTCATCGCGGGCTCCTTTTCGCGGATACCGTTAAGGCATGTGCTAAATGCGAGTTCAACCGCTGCGACGAAGATCCGGACGAACCATGAGGCAACGCGGACTCGGCCTTGTCGAAATATCGTTGCGCACGCCGCAGATAAGCGGTGAGCGGTTCCATTCCCATGGCCGCCCGTCGCGCATCCACCCGGTCAGGAGCACGGATCGGATACGGCACCAAGCGCCCATCGACCCGTTGCAGCTTGGTGCCATATTCCTGTGCCCGTCCGGACGCGAGCCGGAGACTGTCCTGCACGTAGGCGACCTGACGCCAAGGGGCGTCCTGCCGCTCCGCGGATGCGCGCAATAAGCGCAGGCATCGCTGTTGCAACACGATCTCTCCTTCGAGATGCTGCAACAGGCGGCAGGCCGCTTCCGCCGCACGCCGGCCGACCAGCGCCGGCCCTGGCCATCCATGTCGCGCCACCACCTCGTGCAACCAATCCGCGACGGTCTTCATGAGTTGGCGCAAATCGCGCGCTGTCGTATCTTCGGGAAATCCCGCAGCAACCCATCGTGTCCGTAGCGCTGCGTCCATACGGTCGATCCGCAGGAGCTGACGTCGAAGTTGCGGCTGTGGGCACCGCCCTCGCTTCGCGGAAACGCGCCTCGTTGACGTGTCGGGAATCGCTTCGGCGCGAAGTCGCAATCGCGCGCCGTTCCAGCGATATATCAGCCGATGTCCTTGCTGGGCCCACTCGAAGACGGCGGTCCCACGCAGCGCGCTGTCAATACGGATCTCGACCCCACGCGCGTCGTCCACAATCTGCCTTTGCCGCAGATCCCGGAATACATAGGCCGCCGCATCGCGCAACATCGCGCCCAATTCGATGAAGGCCAAGCGTTCGGACAAGCCTAAGGCTTCGAAGGGCGGAGTTCGTGCATCCAACGGCGGCGGCCGCGACCGAAGACCACCCGGCGAGAGACCGCCCGGCGAGAACCAGCATAATGGCCCACCGACCGCGGATCGGAAAAAATACGGCACGTCTCCTTCGCGCATTTGCGCGATTTCTTCAGGGTCGAATACGGCAGGATCGAACGCGACGTGGTCCAGCGTCCATGCATCGAGCGCCTGCGCATAGATTTCGGTCGAGCGCCGCAGCACCCGCACGCGCGCTTTCGTTGCGAGGCGACCCAGCTCTTGGATCAGCTGAATGCGATGCGTGCATACGCTGGCCCATTGATCGAACATCCCGCGGAAATAATCCGCTAGATACTCCGTATAGCCGATATGGCCCCGGGTATCACCAACCACATTAGCGCTCTCGGTGCGCGCCCAGGCGGCGTCGATCCTGCGCAAAGCCAACCCTCCGCGAACACGGAAGAATCCGACCAGCGGCGCCTCCGGGCTGCAGCGGCGCGGTAGCCGTTCGAAACCAACATGATGGTTGCCGCCATCGATGGCATCGCCGATCAGCGCGGTCTCACGCAAGCCGGTAAACGGCTGAAAAAACAACTCCATGTCGATGGGATAGGGCATCGGTTCCTGATCGCGGACATGGCGGCCGACGAGCAGGTTCCCGGCATACAGATCGCCGATGCCAAAGGCGTAGCACGCCGCACTCAAAGCGCCTGCGCGGTGCCAAAAGGTGGCCGCTTGGGTTGGCGTAAACCTAACCGCGAACAATGGCCAAGCGCCGCCATCGCGCACACGACCCCACTGCTTTGGTCCTTCCACCCAAGCTTGCCACTGGTAAGTCTGACCTGTTGCGTCGGCACGGCGGTCACTGGTGCCGGGTAGCACCTGCAGGACGGGAAGCCGGGTCGGCATCGCAGCCGGCGATAGCCGATTCAACCGGTCGAACACTCCGCCCGCCCGGTGTGCGCCGCCGGCGCGCAAGAACAGGATTTCGCCATCGGCGGGCCGAGGCTTATAGGCGATCGAATCGCCGTTGCGGAACCCTAGCCGAAGCACCCGCTGCTGACCGTTGTGCGTTTCTTCGGAATGCGCCGACAAGGCGACGACGCGCCCTCGCGCGCCCAGGCGCGACAAACGACCGGTTCGCGCGTCCCGACGCAGGCGTTTGAGAAACAATGTCATCGCAGCTTCGAACGCCGCGCGGCGGCGGCGCAGGAACTCTGCGGCTTGCGGGTGATCAACTGCGCAGCAGACGAAAGCCTCGCCGATCGGCGCCGCATACAGCGCGGTATTGCACAGATCGAACACTCTCGGCGCCGCAATGTCGTGGTAATGCGCCCCCATTTCGCGACGCCATGCGTCCAGGCCCTGTATGAATTCGACGAAAGGCAGAAATCGCGGTTGCGCGCACAACGCAGCCAATCCTTGTGCATGCGCTTGACCGGCGAGCGCCGCTTCGCGGCGGATCATCGAAACGCCATCAACCTTGCTGCGCTGCACGATCGGTGGCAATAGTTCGCCAGCTACGCCGTGCTCGATCCATCGCAGAATACGCTTCAACGCAGGCGGTAATGCGACGCCATTTGCGGACGACGTTGATAATCGCAACAGATCTTTATCGAAGCGACATGGGGATGCGTTCCGTTGGGGATGCGGCTGTCGTATTTTCTTAGAGTCCGCGCTCTTTGAATTTTCTTTTTTAGAATCCGTTCTTTTTGCGCGCCCCTTCTTAAAAGCAACGTTTTCAAGACTCGGTTTCTTAATACCCGCGTGTTTGGATTCGCTCATCCTGGAACGAATCCTCCTGGCATCCCGTTCCTTCGGTTCCATGACCTCATCCCGGTGTCCTTCGCCAACAAGACCGCCGCCGTGCTGATGCGCCGCTGCCAAACGCTTCGACAATCATCACTGCACACTAGGCCGATACCGTGCGGACAATCGACGGCGTAGCCCTCTCGTTCGGGGTGAACGCTTGCGAAAACAGACGGCGATGGCGATGGCCTGCGATCGGTCCGTTGGGATCGACACGGCGGCGACAGCGACAGTGGGCTGCCTGCCGACGAAGTCGGCAGGCAGCGACTCGCAAACGATTCAGATGCAATAGATCCAGCGACGGCAGGTGCCTTTGCCCAGCTTGGACGGGCCCTGCACCTTCTTCTCCAACGCACCAAGCACCGCATTCAGTTGAGCGGTCTGATCGCGTTTCGCGGAAGATTTGCTGTGATCCTTGATCATGGTCTTTTTCATGGCTTGATATTCCTTTATTGAGTACGAAAACATCGTTGCGTACATCGCCAGACGGGGGTGGATCCCGAGCGCCGTCGATCTTTTCGGCAGGATCCGCTTTTTTCATAGCACAGGCGGAACGGTGCCACAAGCACTTTTGCCCGAAATCTCTGGTCTTTCCCAAACTTCACGATCGTCGTCACCCGACCATGAGGAACGACGCCTGTGTTCAGGTAGATTAAGCATGCCGAGACGGCGCTGAAGACCTCGAAGACTTCCGTGTTACTCGGCACGGGGATGTCCCAGGCTTGCGATTGCTGAAGGCGCCCAGGAAAGTTCGTTCAGCATTACCCTAAGCCTCGCCAGACGCCCGTCCGCCATCCCGCTCGCCAGGCCCGAGACTGCCGCCATGCCCATGATCTTGATCGCCGACGATCATCCGCTGTTCCGCGAAGCCCTGCGCGGCGCGATCTTGCGCGAAGTGCAGGGCGCACGGCTGCACGAAGCCGATAGCGTGGATGCGCTTCATGCCCTGCTTGAACGCGAGTCCGAAGCGGATCTGTTGCTGCTCGATCTGAACATGCCTGGCGCGCACGGATTCAGCGCGCTCGTGCATTTACGCGAACATTTCCCGCAGCTGCCGGTGATGGTCGTCTCCGCACGCGAGGAACCTGCTGTGATGCGTCGTGCGCTCGATCACGGCGCGGTCGGGTTCCTGCCCAAATCCGCCGACGCCACGACCCTGGGCCTAGCGATCGCGGCAGTGCTGGCCGGCGACCGGTGGGCGCCCGCCTCCGCGATGAAAGCGCCGGCCACCGCAGCGGCCGAACATGACGCCGCCCAGCGCGTGCGCGAACTGACGCCGCAACAGTTCCGCGTGCTGCAAATGCTCGGCGACGGCTTGCTCAACAAGCAGATCGCTTACGAATTGGACGTCTCCGAAGCCACGATCAAAGCGCATATGACTGCAATCATGCGCAAGCTCGGCGCAAGCAATCGCACTCAGGCAGTGCTGATCGCCGGCAAGCTGGCGATCGACCCGGAAGCGGTCTTGCCACCACCGGAAGAGGAATGAGACCAACCGGCGTCATTCGCGTCTCCGGCGACGACTCAATCCTTTTTTTCGGTCGGCCCTTTGGTCTCGCGGTAACCGGTCCCCGCGATATGATGTTGGAACAATCCGCGCGGCGCGCCATGCACGTCATTCGGCTGCGGAAACGGCTTGGACTGCCCCAGCAATAGATTGGACATCAGGAAATCGAGGAGCGCCGCCTGATAGACCGGATCGGCGCCCGATTCTTCCGCCAACGGTTTCGACCATAGCGCTTCGATCACCTCTGCGCCATCGGTGTTTTCGCGCAAAACGACTTTGTACACGGGCAAGCCGGTCCAACTGCGATGCAGATAAAGCACCGACGCTTCGCAATACACGAACCATTTGTCTTCCATCGCGCGCGGAATCAACCCCTGGCGAATGCGTTCGTACTGCGACTCGTCGAATTCAGCCCGATAGGGAATAGGCACGCCCTCTTCGAAGGCCTGACGCGTCCAGGAATCCGCCGTGGCGTTCATCCGCATTCTCCGCTTCGACCAAGTTCGATCTAGTCTATTGTTTCGGCTCGCAGAAGTTTGAACTTTTTTTCGAACTTCCGTCCGTTCAAGCCCGGAAGGCTTCGATCGCGTCGCGTGCTCGTGATCATCGCCCGCGATGCAGCGATGCAGACTTCGCATCGATGGGTCCATCATGCAATCTGCGGATTTGGTGCCCGGAGTGAGATTCGAACTCACAACAGCCGGACTCTCGATCCGGTGCGTCTACCCATTGCGCCATCCGGGCGGATGTTGTTTGCGTTGTCGCCGATCTGGCGGCACATGTTCGAATGTGGCGCTGCTGATCCGTTCTCGACTCCGGTTGCCGCATAAATGCGGCCTTCTTTGAAGCCCCAAGCGCAACGTCGAAGCTGGGACACAGCTCTTCGTAGCACTCTCGAAACGAGACGTCTTTCTCTCGCAGCGGTTGATGAGAGGTCGTCGCTTGCCGCCCGCATTGGAGCATGGTGCCCAGGGTGGGACTCGAACCCACAAGAACCGGTATCTGAAACCGGCATGTCTTCCAATTGCATCACCTGGGCAATTTTTCGCACACGCAGCCTGCGTCTCGACAGCCTGCGTCTCGACGCCATCGAAAAGCGCCGTACGGACAAACAAAAACCCCCTCGCGGACGAGGGGGTTTCATCGAATCGCGCAAATGACCGTCGCGACCCTACGCGCTTCCCTCCCGTCCCGCACGAAGCGGGCTAAGCAGGTTGCATAGGAGGTTGCGGCGAATATTCATGGCGCGCGGATTTTCGGCGCCAGATACCCGTTTGTCAAGCGCACAAAGCGCCGTCTTCAACGCTGTCGCGCGGCATCGCTTCAGCGCATCGCGGCCAACCATGCGCGCAGCGATGCCGGCTTCACCGGCTTGGTCAGCACGATGCAACCCTGCTCGCGCGCAGCGTGTTTCAACGCATCGCTGCCATCCCCGGTCAACAGGGCGGCAGGCAGTTCTTCGCGTGCGCGCCGACGCAACTCGACGATGACACCGAGACCATCGAGACGATCGTGCAGGTGGTAGTCAACCAGGGCTACATCAGGATGCATCGACGGGTCATCCGTAGCGAAATGTGCGAGGGCTTCGTCGACCGTCCCGGCGGTAAGGGCAACCGCGTTCCATCGTCCGAGCAGTGCGCGCATCCCTTCGAGAATTTCGGGATCGTTGTCGACGCACAGTACGCGCAAACCGGCAAGCGCATCGATCGGCGCAACCGGATCGGGAGGCGATACGGGTACGCTGACACCGTCGGCGAGAGGCACCAGAATCGAGAAGACGCTGCCCCGTCCGACGCGCGAATGTACCCGCAACGGATGTTCGAGAATGCGCGCAATGCGCTGACATATCGACAAGCCCAGGCCCAGACCGCGCTCGCCGCCGCTGTCCGCGTTGGCATTGGGCACACTGAATCGACGGAACTCCTCGAAGATCTGCCCGAGATGGTGCGCGGGAATCCCACTACCGGTATCCCAGACCTGCAATTCGATTGCCGCGCCACGTCTGCGCAGTCCGAGCAATACCCCGCCTTCACGGGTGTAGCGTAATGCGTTAGCCAGAAAATTCTGTAGGGCCCGCCGCAGCAGACGGCGGTCGCTGCGCACGAATATCCCCGCTCGCGCATGCACGCGCAAAACAAGATTCCGGCCCGACGTGCTCGGCGCATATTGCGCGGCAAGTTCGTGCAGCAATTCAGCCGCGTCGAAAGACACGATCTCCGGTTGCAACGCCCCCGCGTCGAGACGCGACACATCGAGCAGACTGTCAAGCAAATCCTCGGCGGCGCGTAACGAGACGTCGACACGCTCAGCTAAGCGTTGCTGCTCGTCGCCATCGTGGGTTTCGCGCAAAGCCGATGCGAACAACCGCGCCGCATTCAAGGGTTGCAGAACGTCATGGCTGACCGCCGCGAGAAAGCGGGTCTTGGACTGTTGCGCAGCTTCTGCTTCGCGGGTGCGTTGTTCCACCCGTTGTTCGAGGGTTTCATTGATCTCGCGCAGCGCCTGTTCGGCTCGTTTGTAATCGGTAATGTCGCTGAAGCTGGTGACGTAACCGCCGCCAGGCAACGGTTGGCCGCGCATCTCGATCACCTGCCCGCTTTTGCGAACGCGTTGGAACACATACGGCTGCCCTGCGCGCAGATGGGTCAGGCGACGCCGCACCTGTTCCTCGATGGCGTCGTCCGAAGGCCCGAGTTCGTTCATCTCCGCGCGTTCGGCGCCCCAGCGAATCAGATCGGCAATCGGCCGGCCAACGTAGAGCATGCCTTCGGGATAACCGAGCATGTCCTGATAGCGGCGATTCCAAGCGATCAGGCGCAAATCGGCGTCGACCACGCTCACGCCCTGACTGATGTTTTCCAGAGTGGTCGACAATACCTGGCGATTGAAGCGCAGCTCCTGACTGGCTTCGTCGAGCAATGCGACGACCTCGCCCAACTCCATCCCCGACCCGCGCAAGGCGCTGGTCAGCGTCAATCGCGCCGACGCGGCGCCGATCGCCGAGGCGAGCAGTCGTTCGGTGAATTGCACCAGCGCGCGATCTGCCAGGTGATGTGGTTGCCATTGACGGCGTGCGCTGGATTCCGCGTACTCGGCGAACGCGCGGCGCGCATGGCGTTCGCCGACGATGCGTTCGGCCAGCGCCAACAGCTCTCCGCTGCGTACGCTGCCGCCCCACCCGCTCGGCCCGGATGGCGAACGTTGCGCGTAGGGGTCGAGATAGGACGCCGCGAGCAGTTGTTCCTGCAATAACGGCCTGCGTCGCATCGACACCAGCAGGAATGCTCCGACGTTGAACAACAATGACCAGAACACCCCATGGGTCAACGCGTCCCAGCCGCTGAGGCCGAACAACTGTTGCGGCCGCAACCAGCTGATGTCGAACGGGCCATGTTCGATCCATCCTGTGCCGAACCAACCGCCCCGCGCCAATGCCGGCAACAACAGGCTGTAAGCCCAGATCACTGCACCGATGAGCAAGCCGGCGAACGCGCCTGAGCGGCTGGCGCCCCGCCAGTACAGGCCCCCGATCAAAGCCGGCGCGAACTGCGCCACCGCCGCAAAGGCGAGCAGACCATGCTGGGCCAGATTGTCGCTGCCCGCGGCATGGCGATGGTAGGCATACGCCATCAGCGCCAGACCAAGTATGGTCGCGCGACGCACCCAAAGAACTTGCCGATCGATCCCTCCGGATTCGGCGAGTACGCCATTGCGCAGCAGTAGCGGAACGATCAAATCGTTGCTGACCATGGTCGCGAGCGCCACGCTGGCCACGATCACCATGCCTGTCGCCGCGGAAAATCCTCCGATGTAAGCCATCAGCGCCAGCGCCTGCTGATCCAGCGCCAACGGCAGCGCGAGCACATATGTGTCCGGAGAAACGCCGTTCGCGGCCAATAAGGATTGGCCCGCCAAGGTTATCGGCACCACCAGCAGACTGAAGATCAGCAGATAGCCGCCGAACAACCAGCGCGCTGGGCGCAGATCGGCGGAATCCTGGCATTCGACCACCGCGACATGGAATTGCCGCGGCAGACAGATGATGGCGGTGAACGCGAGCAAGGTTTGCGCGATGAATCCGGTTGGCAATTCCGGCTGGGTGACCGTATGCGCCGCTTGCACGATGCGCGCGCCGAACCCGCCCACGCCAGGAAGATGGATCAACGCCAACACCCCAATCGCGACGAAGGCCAACAACTTGATCAGGGATTCGAGTGCGATCGCGAGCACCATGCCGCGATGGTGTTCGGTCGCGTCGATCTGACGCGTGCCGAACAGGATCGCGAACACCGCCAACAACAGCGCAACGTACAGCGCAGGATCGGCGAACAAGGCGGCGTCGCTTCCCGGCGCCAACACTTCCACGCTCATCGCGACCGCCTTGAACTGCAATGCGACATAGGGCACTGCGGCTATGAGCGCAACCAACGC
The DNA here is from genome assembly GCA_008015095.1 of Lysobacteraceae bacterium. Lineage (GTDB taxonomy): Bacteria > Pseudomonadota > Gammaproteobacteria > Xanthomonadales > Xanthomonadaceae > Lysobacter_I. The sequence goes on from SSEV01000020.1 coordinate 25,219, forward strand.
CACCAGCGCCGCCAGCCCGGGCGCGCGCCCATAGCGCGACGATAGGAAATCGGCGATGGAGACGATGCGGTGCTCGCCGGAGATCAACACCAGCCGTTCGAGGATGCGCCACGCGAACAGCAGCAACAACAATGGACCGAGATAGATCGGCAGGAACCCCAGGCCGGTGCGCGCGGCGGTCCCGACCGCACCATAGAACGTCCACGACGAGCAATACACCGCCAAAGCCAGCGAATACACCACCGGACGCAACCAGCGCGAAGAGGATGCGCGCAAATCACCGGCATAGGCGACCGCAAACAGCAGGACCACATAGCCCACGGAGACCAGCAGGAGCACCCAGCCCGGAATCATCCGCACCTCACCCGACACCAGAACCGCGAGTGTACGGCGACGACGCCCATGCTCGTCAGCTTTCGACCATGGTCGAAGGCAAGCGCCGCCGATGGCTCGGGCGACCGCGTCTCTCAGGGGTATCGCATGATGTTGTGCGATTGGCGGGCCCTGAAACTGCTTTCGTTCCCATTTCGAATCGGCCCCGCGACTGCTGGCGTCCCCGAGCCGCAGGTTCTGTCCATGCGTGGAATCGTTTCGGGTGCGCGTTTCCTTATGCTCCGGATACCTGACAAAGATTGTCAGGTATCCGGAGCGTCATCTCTGCGTTCCTACTCCACGGAGTTTGACCGTGTCTCGCATCTGCGCCGAAGCGCTTCCTTGCGCGGGCAGCGGCGACTTCGACTTCTTTCTTGGGGATTAGCGTGTCCGCCACAGCCGGCGAGCGAACGGCTGGTCAACGGTGAGGATTGGGTTCGTTTCGGCGGCGCCGGCACGTCCTTCGCCGATGACAGCTTGAACGGCTAACCGATTCGCGTGCGTTTCCTTTGGCATATCGCCAACCCGCAGGAGCCGCGCTGAGAACTGGCGTTCTCACCCGACGGTGGCGTGAATTGGGAAACGAATTGGATCATGGTGTTCTCGCGCTTGTCGGGTTGATCCTGCGAACGACAATGCCGAATCGAACCGTCTTGGCCACCACCTCGATTGCCCATCAAATCCTTTTGAAGATTCGCTGTTCCGGAAACGAAGAAACCCGCCTAGTGGCGGGTTTCTCTCGGAAGGAACACGCAGGAGGGCTGACTTGATCGTGCCTTCCTTGTAGATCACGTGCTTGCGCACGACGGGGTCGTACTTCTTGACCTCCATCTTGTTCGGCGTGTTCTTCTTGTTCTTGTCGGTGGTGTAGAAATGACCGGTGCCGGCCGAAGAGATCAGGCGGATCTTGTCGCGCTTGGAAGCCATGGTCGGTTACTCCTCAGATCTTTTCGCCGCGGGCGCGGAGTTCGGCGAGCACGGCGTCGATGCCGTTCTTGTCGATGGTGCGCAGGGCCTTGGTGGAAACGCGCAGCTTCACCCAGCGGTTCTCGGAAGCGACCCAGAAGCGGCGCTCGTGGAGATTGGGCATGAAGCGGCGGCGGGTTTTGTTGTTGGCGTGCGACACGTTGTTGCCGGTCGCGACGCGCTTGCCGGTGACTTGGCATTCGCGGGACATACGTACCTCTCGATGGAACGCAGCGGCGGGCGCTGGCGATCTGTGGTTGTCTCCCGTAGCCCGGAAGACGGCGGCCCCGAAGGCGGCGGGCTCGATAGGGATCGCGTGGATCCATCGTGCACCGGTTCGCTTTGCGATTCGGGAAGGGGCTCGCCGCGGATCGCGCCTGGGACGCGGAGCCGGTATCGCGGAACCGGCGGCCTGGATCGGGGTCCGGGCGCAGCGAGCCGCGTATTATGCCGGGCGTTTCCCGGCCGGGCAAATACTTAGGTACTGGATGCGGCGACGGCACTCGCCGGGGTGATCAGGGCTCCAAAGCCTCCAGTCTCAAAGCTGCCCGAGAATTCACTCCCCTGTAAGCGGCTGAACGACATGCCGCCCGGATGGCCGGGTGGTGTCCGGATCGCAAACCATCGCGAATCATGGCATCGAACCATGGCATGGGGTTCCGAACCGAGCCTCCCTCTCGAACCACCAAACTATGGGTGTCCCAAACAACAAAGCCCATCAAACCCCAATCTGTCTCTCATCTTTCTGAGACTCTCTTGCCGCTAAGTCGCACACGCACTCTGGCGGTTGTAGGCGAAAATGACGACCCGCTCCCCACCCCGTCCGCCATGACCGTTTCGAGCCCCCCTCTGATCTCCCTGACCCGCCACCTGATCGAGGAGGAGCGTCGCGACCACATCTGCGCCGACCTCCGTCTGTTGCTCGAAGTTGCGGCCCGGGCCTGCAAGACGATCTCTGTCGCCGTGGGTAAGGGGGCGTTGGGTGGGGTTTTGGGTGATGCGGGCACCGGCAATGTGCAGGGCGAGGCGCAAAAGAAGCTGGATGTGCTGAGCAACGAAATTCTGCTGGAAGCCAACGCCTGGGGCGGCCATCTCGCCGCTTGCGCTTCCGAGGAAATGGACCACTGCCAGCCGATCCCCGATGCCTTCCCGCGCGGCAATTATCTGCTGTTGTTCGATCCTCTCGACGGCAGTAGCAATATCGACGTCAATGTCAGCGTCGGTACGATTTTTTCGGTGCTGCGCTGCCCGGACGGCGTGACCGAGCCCACCGATGCGCATTTCCTGCAACCCGGCGCCGCCCAGGTCGCGGCCGGCTATTGCATCTATGGTCCCAGCACCATGCTGGTGCTGACCATCGGCCACGGCACCCATGCGTTCACGCTCGATCGCGAGCAAGGCTCGTTCGTGCTCACCCGCAGGGATATGCGGATTCCCGAAGACACCAAGGAATTCGCGATCAACATGTCCAATCAGCGGCATTGGGATGCGCCGATGCAAGCTTACGTGCGCGACCTGCTCGCCGGTAAGGAAGGTCCGCGTGGCCGCGATTTCAATATGCGCTGGATCGCCTCGATGGTCGCCGATGTGCATCGCATCCTGAGCCGCGGCGGGATCTTCATCTATCCTTGGGACCGGAAAGATCCTGGCAAACCCGGCAAGCTGCGTCTGATGTACGAAGCCAACCCGATGAGCATGCTGGTGGAACAGGCCGGAGGCGCCGCCACCGACGGCCGCCAGCGCATGCTCGAAATCCAGCCTACCGAACTGCATCAGCGCGTCCCTGTTTTCCTGGGCTCGCGCACGGAAGTGGAGATCGCCACTCGTTACCATTTGGATCACGACCACAGCCGGTGAGCTTTCGATGGATCGAAACGGACTAGGCACACACGCAGGGCAGCGCCGTGAGCAGGTGCTGATCACCGGCGCTTCCGCCGGGATCGGCATGGAGCTCGCGCGTTGTTTCGCCGCCGATCGCAGTACGCTGATCCTCAGCGCACGACGCGAAGCGGAACTGCAATTGCTAGCGGCCGAGTTGCGCACCAAGTACGAAGTCGAAGTGCACGTCTTACCTGCGGATCTCGCGGATCCCTCCGGGGTTGCCGCGCTGTTGTCCGCATTGACCGAACTCGGCCTAAGTCCAGATGTCTTGGTCAACAACGCCGGCTTCGGCGCCCGCGGCCATTTCGCCGAACTCGCCGCTGGCCGAATCGAAGGTATGCTCGCGGTCAACGTCACCGCGGTGACCCGCTTGGCGCATGCCCTGTTGCCGTCGATGCGCGCGCGGCGGCGCGGTGGCATTCTCAACGTCGCCTCGACCGCAGCATTTCAGCCCGGGCCGTATATGGCTGTCTATTACGCGACCAAGGCCTATGTGTTGTCATGGAGCGAGGCGTTGTTCGAGGAGTGCCGCGATGAAGGGGTCACGGTCAGCGCGCTCTGCCCCGGTCCGACCCATACCGAGTTCTCCTCGGTCGCCGGCACCGATGATACCCGCCTGCTCAAGCTCGGCTCGATGGATGCCGTCACCGTCGCACGGGTCGGGCATGCCGCGTTCCGCGCCGGCAAACCCTTGTCGATCCCTGGTTTCAATAACCGCCTCGGCGCATTCAGCGTCCGATTCTTCCCGCGCGCCTTGGTGCGCAAATTAGTGACGAAACTGCAGAAATGAACATGCCCGCGTCTGCTCTGCCCGATTTCATCAAGATCACTCCCGATACCCTCTCCGCGGAAGACTGCGCGCGAATCGTCTCTCGCATTCGCGGCAGCAGCAACCTGCAGCCAGGTCGCGTTGGTGGCGGCGTCTTTCCCGAACTCAAGCACAGTCGCGACATCAGCATCACCGGCGCCGCCGAATGGCAGGACGTAGAACAGATGATCAACGGTGCAGTGTTCAAGGGAATGCTGGCCTATCTGCGAACGTACCCACAGGCCCTACTCGCGCCATTGATGTTGCAACAGCCAGGGCCGGATGGCGCTTTGCGCCGGCTTGATGCCGAAGAGGTCAGCGCGATGGACGATGTCAGGCTCGGCGGCCTCATTGAGGTCTGCCTGCGCCCGGGCCCGATCAACCTGCAGTGGTACAACGCCGACGAAGGCGGTTACCCATATTGGCACTGCGAGCTGTATCCGCGCGATACCGGTTGCGAGACGCTGCATCGGCACCTGCTGTGGACCATGTACCTCAACGACGATTTCGAAGAGGGCGAGACCGAATTCATGTTCCAGCAGCGCAAAGTCGTGCCGCAGACCGGCGCGATGCTGATCGCACCGACGTCCTTCACCCACACCCACCGCGGCAACCGCCCCAAGGGCGGCGACAAGTTCATCGCTACCAGCTGGGTTTTGTTCCAGCGTGCGGAGAAGCTGTTCGGCCAACAGTGACGGCTCAAAGGCCGATCGATTCACCGAACATCTGGCTTCCGATCGAAGCTCCTTTCGAAACTCCTTGTTGTAGCGCAAGCCGTCGTGGCCATGACGGGTTTAGGGCAACACTGCAAAAGTCAGCGTTGCCGCGGCACAGGGATGTGCCGCCCGCGAATCAATCACGCAAGTGATTGATTCGGCGAGAGCAAGTCCGAATTCATCTCGGACTTCGACCACTGCGCAAGTCCAGGAGGGACTTGTTCAGTGTTGCCTTAAGCGTCGTCCTACGCGAACAGCTCGCCTTGCGGTGACTCCACCTTCGGTGGTTCCGGCGCGATGAACTTCGAGACGTCTAACGGACGCAGCCGATCGAAACCGTTGCGCTTGTGCGCCTTGGCGAAACGCATGGCGATCAGATCGGCGAATGGGCCTTCGCCGCGCATGCGCTTGCCGTAGGCACTGTCGTAGTCCTTGCCGCCGCGCATCTGTCGAATCAGGCTCATCACATGCGCGGCGCGATCGGGATAATGCAGGGTCAACCATTCACGCCAGACCTCTTTCAGCTCATGCGGCAATCGCAGCAGCACATAACCGGCGGCGCGCGCGCCGTGGGCGTAGGCGGTTTCGAGGATGTGCTCCAGGTCGTGATCGGTGACCATCGGGATGATCGGCGCAACCATCACCCCCACCGGCACGCCGGCCTCGTGCAGCGTCTGCAGGATCTTCAGCCGTGTATGCGGCGCGGCGGCGCGAGGTTCGAGTTTCGCCGAAAGCCTGTTGTCTAGCGTGGTGATCGAAACGTAGACATGCACCAGGTTCTCGCGCGCCATCGGCGCTAGCAGATCCAGATCGCGCAAGATCAAAGCGCTCTTGGTGATCAGGTTGACCGGATGACAGCATTCCGCCATCGTCTCGAGCAATTGACGGGTCACGCGATAACGTCGCTCGATCGGCTGGTATGCATCCGTATTGATGCCCAATGCGATCGGCTGCGCGCGATAGCCTTTGCGCATGAATTCCTTGCGCAGCAACCCGGCGGCATTGGTCTTTGCATACAGTCGGGTCTCGAAATCCAGACCTGGCGACAAATCGAGATAGGCATGTGACGGTCGCGCGAAACAATACACGCAACCATGTTCGCAGCCTCGATACGGATTCACCGACTGACGCATCGGGATATCCGGCGAATCATTGCGGCTGATGATGCTGCGCGCGCGTTCTTCGGTGACGCGGGTCGGTACGCCCGCACCGGCATGGATGTCGTCGCCACCTTCCGCGGCGTATACCGATCCCCAACCGTCGTCTTCGGCATGGGTCGAGGTTTTTTCGAACCGCCCTGACACGAACGAAGCCGCGCCCCGACCTTTGAGCGGCCCTGCATTGAGCAGGTTGTGCACCGCAGGATTGACTTTGCCGACGTCGCGCATGCGGGTAGCCTAGCGTGATCGGGTCGCAGTGGCTGCGACCGCAAGCGGGGATCTGCGATGGGCGACACCCTGTTCCGACTGTCAGAACGCCTGTTGGCGATCGAGCACATCGGGCTTTACCTGTATATAGGCTGGGTGGTGTATCTGGTTCTGCTCGGCGGTTGGATCATTCTGCAGAAACGCGAGCCGGTGGCGACGTTGAGCTGGCTGCTCGGCCTGGCGTTGCTGCCATACCTGGGCTTTGTGATCTACCACCTCTTCGGACCACAGAAAATAGAACGGCAACGCTTGCGTCGCAGACGCAGCCGGCTCGACGACGAGGCTTTGGGCCATCTGCCCGATGGTCCCAACTGCGCACCGGAGGCGCGCGAGCTGGCCAGAATGGCGCAAACCGTCACCGGGCTGGCGCCGAGCAGCGCGCGCGAAGTGCGGCTGTTGGTAGATGGATGCGCCAAATACGAAGCTTTGATCGCGGATCTGGCGAAGGCGCGGCAACACGTCCATCTCGAGTACTACATCTACACCCCCGACGAGAGCGGGCGCTTGATTCGCGACGCCCTGGTCGATTGCGCGCGACGCGGCGTGCGCGTGCGCGTGCTGCTGGATGCCATCGGCTCGGCCAAAGCCTCACGTGCGTTTTTCGCGCCTTTGCTGGATGTCGGCGGCGAGCTGATCTGGTTCCATCCCACACGATTGTGGCGCTTCTTTCTGCGGCCATGGCTCAATCTGCGCACGCATCGCAAAATCGTCGTGATCGACAATCGAATCGCGTATACCGGCGGCATCAACATCACCGACGAGGAAAACGAACGGCTTCGTTCCGACGCCTATCGCGATCTGCATCTGCGTATCGAAGGCGACGTGGTGCGCACGCTGCAGCAAGTATTCGTCGAGGATTGGATCTATGCCTGCGGCGAACGCGCATTGATTTCGGAAATCGTGCGCAGTATGCCGGAAGCGTCGCCGGGGACAGTCTCGGCGCAGGTGCTGACCTCGGGACCGGATTCGTCGTGGGAAGCCATTCACCGGATCCATGTCGGTCTCATTCATGCCGCGCGCGCGCGGGTGTGGCTGGTCACACCCTACTTCGTTCCGGGCGAGGCGGCGATGATGGCTTTGACTTCGGCCGCGCTCGGAGGCCTGGACGTGCGTCTGCTCGTTCCCAAGGACAGCGATTCCCGGCTGGTGACCCTGGCTGCGCGTTCCTATTACGATGAGCTGATGGCCGCAGGCGTGAAGATCTACGAATATGGTCCGCGCATGCTGCACACCAAGGCCCTGCTGATCGACGAAACCACCGCAGTGATCGGCAGCGCCAATTTCGATCACCGCAGTTTCCGACTCAACTTCGAAGTCTCGGTGCTGTTCCAGGATCACGGCATCGCACTGCGCTTGTCGCGGCTGATCGAAGGCGAATTTGCGAATGCCCCCCGGGTTCGCCAAGATCGCTTGCGCCCTTTGCTGCATGTGCGCTTGCCGGAAGCGCTCGCGCGTTTGCTCTCGCCGCTGCTTTGATCCGGCTTATTGCTCGGATAAGCGGCACCGCTCTCCCGGCCGACGGCTCCGCAGCCGCCTGTGGCGGCCCCGCGCAAGAGAGTAGACTGGCGCCCATCCTCTGCCCCCTGGGGAGCGCATCATGCCCTGGTTGTTCCTGTTGCTGGCGATCGGCGCTTTCGTCGTCGCGCTCAATTCCAGTTCGGTGCCGATCGTCGCGATTTGTCTGATCGCCGCTTTGGCTGGAATGGTCATGTGGATCATGGGGCTTTTGGCGCAACGAGTAGGCAACAGCAGTCGCAGCGACGTCATGCTGATTGATCCTCAGGAACTGCGCCGCCTACGTGAGCAGGCGGAGGCGCGGCGCCACGATGCCACGCCCGCCGCACAGGCGAGCGGAGAACCACCCACACAATGACACGCGCCCCCTTGTCGTTCTCGACCGCCGCCGCGTGACCGTCCTCAGCGTCAATGTCAATAAGATCGCCGTGCTGCGCAATTCGCGCGGTGGCCGCGATCCCGACGTGGTGCAGGCTGCCCGTATCTGCCTTGATGCCGGCGCCCACGGGATTACCGTGCATCCGCGGCCCGATGCTCGACATATCCGTGCCGAAGACGTCTTCGCGTTGGCCGAGCTGACTCGGGCATACGGCATCGAATTCAACCTCGAAGGTAATCCTTTCGCGCCGCCGCGCGAGGGTTACCCTGGATTCCTTGCCCTATGCGCACAGGCGCGACCGGCGCAGGCCACGCTGGTTCCGGACAGCGATGCGCAACTGACCTCGGATCACGGGTTCGATTTCATCGGCGATCTCGATGATCTGCGGATGCATGTCAACGCGCTCAAAACGCTGGGCTGCAGGGTCAGCGTGTTCGCAGACGCCGTCATTGCCCCGGAATCGGCGATGTCCGCAGCCGCGCGCAGCGGCGCGGACCGCATCGAACTCTATACCGGCCCTTATGCCGAAGCGTATGGGCGCCGCGCAACTCTCGAAGCTCTTCCCTTGTTCACGACAACGGCGATTGCGGCTCAGCGCCACGGCCTGGGCGTGAATGCCGGACACGACCTCAGTCAGGCGAATCTCGGCGCTTTTCTCGATGCCGTGCCGGACGTACTTGAAGTCTCGATCGGCCACGCGCTGATCGGCGAGGCTTTGTATACCGGACTGGCCGATACCGTGCGCGCATATCTGGCGATTCTGCGCGGCCGCTGATCGATCCTCGCCGGCGCCGAAGCCTGCCAGGCGCCGCACGGATTCATCGTACGAAGGCGATATTACGAACCCCGGCGTTCTCAGCGACCGCCAGCACTTTTGCGATCACCTGATAGTCCGCTTCGCCATTCGCATGGATTTTCATCGCCGGTGATCGTGCGTCGGCGCGCTCAACTTCCGCGGAGAACATCGACGGCAACGCCGACATCGGAACCGGGTGGCCGTCGACGAAGACTTGCCCGGATGCATCGATGCGCAATTCGAGCGTTGGCGGTGGTGTCTGCTCTTCAATTGGCGGTTTGCCGTTGAGGCGCAGTGGTATCGGCGTGGAAATGATCGGGGCGGCGATCATGAAGATCACCAGCAAGACCAACATCACATCGACCAGCGGCGTGATGTTCATGTCGACCATCGGGTTGGTGCTTGACTGGGCGGAAATAGCCATGGTGCGGACTCCGAATCAATTGCGTTGCTGAGTTGAGATGAACCCGACCTTGCGCATGCCGTGGGCCTGGACGATGTTGATGATTTCATTGATGTGGCGATATCTGGTGGTTTTGTCGCCGCGGATGTTCACATCGGGCTGCGGCTTTTTCTGCGCTTCCACGGATAGCCAGCTTTCGAGCATTTGCTGGGTCACCGGCTCGTCGTTGAAGAACAGCCTGCCGTCCTCGGTCACTGCCACGGTGACCGCTCGCATGGGGGGTTCGTCCACAAAGGGTTCCTCGCGATTCACCTCGGGCAATATGACTTTGACCTTGGGGGATGCCAGCGGCGCGGCGACCATGAAGATGATCAGCAACACCAGCATTACATCGACCAATGGGGTGATGTTGATGTCCGAAAGCGTGGTGTTCTGTTCCTGGATCTGCGCGAAGGCCATGCCGTTGCTCCTGTGATCCGGATGCTTAAAGGCCGGATGTTCCGAGATAGGGTCTGCGATCTGGGTCTAACCGGCTATCGGCAAACGATCTTGAAGTCCGCTTTTCTAACCGCACTCCATGATGAGAAGCTCGAATAACGCAACGACCATGCTTTCTGCTCCCGGCACGATCGCATCCTCTTTGGTGCGCCCTTTTCGTCACCGACAACATACCTCCGGACGGCTTTGCCGAGTGTGTCGGTTCGCGCTGGCATGCCTTCCGCGAGAGATTGATGCAGATGCTCGGCCAAAAAAAGCGCCGCCCTTTGGGCGGCGCGAAAAAGTAAGCGTTTTTGCTCGCCTGACGCCGGGCTGCAACCGGCGCGAGGGTGTTGCGATTTGATGCTAGGGTTTCTTGACGAAGCCGATCTTCTTCATATCGGCATCCTTGGCTTGGCCAAGGACTTTCGCCAACACTTCGTACTGCGCATCCTCGTTCATATCGATCTCGAGGGTCGGCTGATTCGTCGGATCACGCTCGACTTCAGCCTGCATCATGCTCTGCAGAGCGGAGACCGGCGTCGGGCTGTTATTCCAGAACACCTGCCCTGAGGAGTCGATACGAAGCTTGATCGGCTCCGGCGGCTCCTTCGGATTCTCCGGCGGATTGTTGGTGCGCTGCGGCAGATCGATGTCGATCGGATACGACATGATCGGCGCGGTGACCATGAAGATGATCAACAACACCAGCATCACGTCGACCAGCGGAGTGACGTTCATGTCGACCATCGGGCCGCCGCTGGAATTGGAGGAAAAAGCCATCGTTTGGACTCCCGATCAATCGCGTTCTTTGGTCGAAACGAACCCGACCTTGCGCATGCCCTGGGCCTGGGCGATGTTGACCACCTCGTTGATGTAACGGTACTTGGTGGTCTTGTCGCCGCGGATATTCACGTCGGGCTGCGGCACCTTCTGGGCTTCCACGGACAACCGGCTTTCGAGCAATTGCTGGGTGACCGGCTCGTCGTTGAAGAACAGCTTGCCGTCCTCGGTGACCGCCACGGTGACCGGCGGCGCCGGCGGCACCCGATCACGTTCGCGGCTTTCGTAATCGGCCTGCGGCAGCTCGACCTTGACCTTATGCGACATCAGCGGCGCGGTGATCATGAAAATGATCAACAGCACCAGCATCACGTCCACCAACGGGGTGACGTTGATGTCGGACTTCGGGCCTTCGGTGTCGCCGGAACTGAACGCCATGACTGTTCTCCGTCAGGATCGTGACTTGGCTTCAGCGCTTGGCTGCCACTTCGCCGACGCGCGCACCGGTAGCGAAGAAGTCGTGCAGATCGTGCGCGAAGGTGTCGAGCTTGTTGTTGGTCACGCGGTTCATGCGTACGAAGAAGTTGTACGCGAGCACCGCGGGGATCGCCACGAACAAGCCGATCGCGGTCATGATCAGGGCTTCGCCCACGGGGCCGGCGACAGCGTCAATCGAGGCTTGGCCTGTTGCGCCGATGCGGATCAGCGCATGGTAGATGCCCCACACCGTACCGAGCAGACCGACGAACGGCGCGGTCGAACCGACGGTGGCGAGTACGGTCAGGCCGTTTTCGAGCTTCATCGATTCGCGGGTCACCGCCTGGCGCAACGCGCGATCGACGAACTCCGAGCGATTCAGCGACTCGACGAGACGCGAGCCTTCGTGGCGCTGATGGTGGGCGGCGGCCTGCGCGGCGTCGAGCGCGATCTTGGAGAAAGGCTCGCTACGCGGCTGGTCTTCCATGAAACGAATCGCGTCCTGCGCGTTCGCGGTCTGCCAGAACGTGTCGATGACCGAATCGGCGCGGCGGCGCAGATTCATGTTGCGGATGAAGTTCATCACGATCCAGTAGATCGACAACACCGACATGATGGCGAGGGTGATGAAGACCGCCCAGCCGACGAGGTCGAAGTTCTGCAACAGATGGCCGAAGCTCATCTGCTGAAGTGCTTGTGCGTTGTTGGTGCCGCCAGACGTTGCGGCGGCGGTGGTTTCCTGCAGCATGACGCTTACCTTTCTTGTGTGTGGAAGGACGGGTTACTCGGCACTAAATGCGAACGGCAACCGGCCGGTGCCGGCGGTGCCCGGGCAGAGCTTGACGCGCTTGGCCCAGGTGAGGGCGGCACGATCCAGATCGCGGTTACGGCTGCTTCTCACGACGCTGACATCGGTGACGGAACCATCTGCTTCATAGGTCAGCTGGAGCGTCAGCTCACTCTTTCCTCCGGCGCGACCGGCGGCGGCCTGCAACGGACCCAGCGAAGGCTTGGAGCAGATGCTTGCGCGGAGATCGTCATTGTTGCGCGGAGGACCGGCCGGCGCAGGCGGCGCGGGCGGCGCGGGCGGTGCGGGCGGCGGCGCCGGGGTATCGACCGGCGACGGGTCATCGAAGACGACCGGCGGTGGATCTTCTGGGGGCGGCGCGATCACAGGCCGCGGTGTTTCCTGCGGAGTGAGCTTGATCTCTTTTGGCGGTTCGGGCGGCGGCGGCGGCGGCGGCGGCGGCGGCGGCTCGATGATCACCACACTGGTGTTTTCTTCCTCTTCCTGCTCGGCGCCAGGGGGAGTGA
>SSEV01000056.1 GCA_008015095.1 Lysobacteraceae bacterium
GCGGCTGCGATCGTTTCACTCTTATCAGCCGCGGGCGCGGCATCGTTCTCGTCGTATCGAATCGCCTACCTGGGCCGGAGCGGCTTTAGCTGCGTTGGGGGCGTTCTCCAGTGCCGACTTGGGCCGATGTTCGCGCTAGACTTCGGTCAGGACAGGGACTGCAGGGGATAGGATGGGGCGGCGGGTATTCATCAGTCACGCGGCCAATGACCCGGCATGGACCGAGGCGCAGATCGAGGCTGTGGCGCAGGCCATCCTGCAGGCGGGGATCGGCGTCGATCTCGATCTCTGGCGGCAGCGCGACGCGAAGCGCCATCTCTCACTCAGCGAATGGCAGGAATGGATGGACGCCGTGATCGACGGCGCGAGCCATATCCTCTGCATGGTCTCGCCGCATTACCTCACCCTCTGGGGCCGCCGGCCGGACACTCCGGGCGGCCTGGGCGTCGCCTTCGAATCGATCCGGCTGGTGCATGGTCTGTACCTGCTCAAACAGCGCAACCACGGCCGCATCCTCACCTTGCGTCCGGATGACAGCGGTTTCGACTGCATCCCCTCGCATCTCGCCCTGGACTGCCCGAACTACCGCTGGACCGCCGACCACGCGATGTTGATTTCGCACCTCGCCGAAGCTCCGATTCCGGCGCATACCGCATCACCGCACCCCACGCCCGTCGCCACAACCACCGCTCCCGGCACGGCCGCCACTACAACGCCAACCCCTGCGCCAGCCACCCCAGCCCCGCTACCGGCCAATCCAAGCCCAGCGCAACCCAAGCTGAAGGACATCCCCACCACAGAACGACGCCCAGCTTGGGCCAGCGCCAGCGGTGAGGACAGCTACGGCCGCTGGGCCGACCTCACCGTCAACGGTGTGACCCAACGCATGCGCTGGATCCCACCGACGGGGCCGCAAGGCTTCTGGATGGGGTCGCCACAGGCGGAGCGGGATGCGATTCAAGACGAGGACATTCGCAAGTGGGCCAACGAAAGTGAGCATGTTCCGCGCCGGGTGGTAGTGGCGGAAGGCTTCTGGCTGGCCGATACCCCCTGCACCCAGGCCCTCTGGGAGGCGGTGGCGGATGTGAACCCCAGTCATTTCGCGACGGGCACAGACGCGGCTGAGCGCCCGGTGGAGCAGGTGAGCTGGGACGAGGTGATAGAACAATTCATCAATCGCTTTGCGGCGACGCCGGAGTGGGGGGCGGAAGGCTGCGTGTGCCTGCCCAGTGAAGTGCAGTGGGAATACGCCTGTCGTGCGGGCACACGCACGGCCTACTGGTGGGGCGATGGGGTGGATGCCGACAAAGCGAATTTCAATGTGACCGGTCAGCGTGGCTGGGGTGGCAAAGAAGGCACCACGCCGGTGAAACGCTACGCCCCCAACCCCTGGGGCTTGTACGACATGCACGGCAATGTGTGGGAATGGTGTTTGGATGCATGGCGCGAGCGTTTGGACGCGCCGGAGGCGCGGCCGGATGAATCTGTCCGCGTGGTGCGCGGCGGTTCGTGGCTCAACCTTCCCGTCCACGCGCGCGCGGCTTGCCGCGGCTGGTGGCTCCGCGTCAACGCGTCCCGCCTCCTGGGGTTCCGCTTTGCCCTGAGGTCTTCCAGCCAGTAGCCGGCCCGGAGGGCCGGCCCCAGGGCGCCAGAGGCGGCGCGCTGCGGAAGCGGAGCGTGCAGCGTGCGGACTCTGGCGCAGACCATTCGTGGGCTATCGCATCGCCACCTCGCCGTCGCAGGAGGGCCTTCAGAGCCGACGCTTCATGCTATGTCTCTGAATATAAATATAGTTTTCGCTGCATTGAAACAAAATATTTCAAATTGGTTTGTTTCATTCAGCCAGGCTCCAACCGCGCCCACGACGTCGCGTCAGGCCTGATGGTATTGATCGCGGCTAAAGCCGCTCCGGCCCAGGCATGCGATTCGATGCGACGAGAACGATGCCGCGCCCGCGGCTGATGAGAGTGAAACGATCGCAGGCGCTTTGTCGCGGCTAAAGCCGCTCCGGCCCAGGTAGGCGATTCGATACGACGAGAACGATGCCGCGCCCGCGGCTGATGAGAGTGAAACGATCGCAGCCGCTTTGTCGCGGCTAAAGCCGCTCCTACAACAACTATCAGCCCCCAAAACACGCAGCCGCTCTGTCTCAACGACCTTCCAAACCTCACGCCCCATTCCACAACCACAGACCCGGAGGGCGATGCACAGGATGTGCATCGTTTTTCGATGAGACAGGGACGCCTCATCGAAAAATCCCGACCACGCCCCCGACGGCAGATTTGAATTGGACTTGAGTGTTTTCTTTCGTCCCTTTCTTTTCAAAAAGAAAGGGACCCGCGCACCAGCGCGGAAAAGGATTCCAAGCCTTCCCAGAAACGCATCCACCCGCGGCTGATGGAAATGAAATCGCGGTAAGGCTTGATCGCGGCCAAAGCCAACCCCGCAGAGACCACGCACCACGGCGCACACCGCTTGTATGCCAAGCTTATCGGAGTGGCGAAACCGAATTCGCGACCCGGGCCGCCCGCGGTGGGAGGGGGAGAAAGCCGCAGAGCGGCCCGGATGCGAAGACATCGAAACGCTGAAGCAGACGCGCGAATCGATCGCGCCTCGGTCACGGCCAGGCTACGGCCTCGCACTGTTCCTTATTCGCGCTGTTCCTGTTCGCCGTCGCGTACACGGAACCACGCCGCGTACAACGCGGGCAGGAACAACAAGGTCAATATGGTGGCGACGATTAGTCCACCCATGATCGCCACCGCCATCGGTCCGAAGAATGCGCTGCTGGTCAGCGGCACCATCGCCAGGATCGCGGCCAACGCGGTGAGCACGATCGGACGGAAACGTCGCACTGTCGATTCGACGATCGCGCTCGGGCGGTCGCGTCCATCGGCGATGTCCTGTTCGATCTGATCGACCAGGATCACCGAATTGCGCATGATCATTCCGGCCAACGCGATCGTACCGAGCATCGCGACGAATCCGAACGGCACCCGGAACGCGAGCAGGAACAGCGTGACGCCGATCAATCCCAATGGCGCGGTCGACAGCACCAACAACACGCGCGAGAAACTGCGCAACTGCAGCATCAATAGCGAAATCACCACCAGCAGGAACAACGGCATGCCGGCCTTGATCGAATCCTGCCCGCGCGCCGAATCCTCGACGGCGCCGCCGACTTCGAGCAGATACCCCGGCGGCAGACCGGCGCGGATCTGCGCGAGTTGCGGTTCGATCTGTCCGATCACGGTCGGCGCGGTCGGCCCGTTGCGGATATCGGCGCGCACGGTCACCGTGGGCAGGCGATTGCGGTGCCAGATGATGCCGTGTTCGAACGTCGATTCGAGCTTCGCGACCTGCATCACCGGCACGACGCCGCCATTGGCCGTCGGCACCGACAGACTGCCGAGCAGATCCAGACGCGAACGTTCATCGGCCGGTCCGCGCAACAGGATTTCGATCAGTTCGTTGTCTTCGCGATAAGTGCTGACATGCAGCCCCGACAGCGAGCCGGACAGGAAGCTGGCGAGATGACTGGAGCTGACGCCCAGCGCGCGCGCGCGATCCTGGTCGATGACCAGTCGCACGATCTTGCTCGGTTCGTCCCAGTTGAGATTGACGTTGATCGCGTCGGGATGGGCGCGCACTTTTTCCAGCACGCGCGCGGCGATGGCCTGCACCTGTTCGATATGCTCGCCGGACACTCTGAACTGCACCGGATAACCGACCGGAGGGCCGTTCTCCAGGCGCGTCACCCGCATTTGCAATTCGGGGAAACGCCTGCGCACATCGTGCATCAGCCAGTCGCGTAGCGCTTCGCGCGCACGCACGTCCTCGGCCAGCACCACGAACTGGGCGAAGCCGGCTTGCGGCAGTTGCTGATCGAGCGGCAAATAGAAGCGCGGCGAGCCGGTGCCGACATAGGCGACGTAATTGTGCACGCCTTTGCGCCGCTGGAGCAGCGCTTCGAGCTTGCGCGCGGCGGCTTCGGTGGATCGCAGCGAGCTGCCTTCGGCGAGTTCCAGATCGATCATCAGTTCGGTTCGGGTCGAGTCCGGAAAGAACTGTTGCGGCACGAAGCGGAACAGCGCGAGCGCGGCGACGAACGCGATCACCGTGACCGCGATCACCACCCAGCGCCAGCGGATGCAGGCGCGCACGACGCTGCGGAAAGAGCGATAGAACGCGGTCTGGTACGGATCATGGAGTCCATGCCCGGAGATCTCGGCCGGCGCCAGGGCGGCGGCATAGCGCGGATGGCGCGATGCAAGCCGTTCTCGCCAGGCGCGCATGCGCGCTGCGAGCGATCCCGGCTTGGGGGGAAGGTGCGGGTCGGGCAGCATGCGTTCGCCAAGATAGGGGATGAACAGCACCGCCGCGAACCACGACACGATCAGCGCGATGGTGACCACCTGGAAGAGCGACCGGGTGTATTCGCCCACGCCCGACTGCGCAGTCGCGATCGGCAGGAAACCGGCCGCGCTGACCAGCGTGCCGGTCAGCATCGGAAACGCGGTGGTTTCGTAGGCGAACGCAGCAGCCTTCACCCGCGACAAACCCTGCTCCATCTTCACCGCCATCATCTCGATCGCGATGATCGCGTCGTCCACCAGCAGACCGAGCGCGAGCACCAGCGCGCCGAGCGAGATCTTGTGCAGGCCGATGTCGAACTGATGCATCACCGCGAAGGTCATCGCCAGCACCAGCGGAATCGACACCGCCACGACCAGCCCGCTGCGCATGCCCAGCGAGAAGAAACTGACCAGCAGTACGATGATCACCGCCTCGGCCAATACGCGCAGGAATTCGCCGACCGAGGCGCGCACCGCGCGGGGCTGGTCGGCGACGCGATGCAGGCGCATGCCGACCGGCAGCTCGCGCTCCAGCCGCGCGGTTTCGGCGTCGAGCCGCTCGCCCAGCTTGAGAATATCTCCGCCCGGCTTCATCGACACCGCGATGCCGATCGAATCCTCGCCCATGAAACGGATGCGCGGCGCGGCAGGGTCGGCGAAACCGCGCCGGATCTCCGCGATCTCGCCCAGTCGCACCGTATATCCGCCGGCGCGGATCGGGAACTGCCGGATCTCGTCCACCGATGCGAATCCGCCACCGACGCGCAAGCGCACGCGATCGCTCGCGGTTTCGAAGAAACCGGCCGACACCACCGCATTCTGTTCGGCCAATGCCTGCTGCACCGCCTGCAGCGGAATGCCCAGCGTGGCGAGCTTGGTGTTCGACAACTCGATCCAGATCTTCTCGTCCTGCAGGCCGATCAGTTCGATCTTGGCCACGTCGGGCACGCGCTGCAGGGCCAACTCCATGCGTTCGGCGTAATCCTTGAGCACGGCGTAATCGAAACCTTTGCCGTTCAGCGCATAGATATTGCCGAACGTGTCGCCGAACTCGTCGTTGAAGAACGGCCCGATCGCGCCTTCAGGCAGCGTATGGCGGATGTCGCCGGCCTTCTTGCGCACCTGATACCAAAGCGCGGGTATGTCGCGGCTGGCCATCGAGTCGCGCGCCATGAAAATGATCTGCGATTCGCCCGGGCGAGAATACGATGCGATGAACTCGTACTCGCCGGTTTCCATCAATTTCTTTTCGATGCGATCGGTCACCTTGCGCGACACTTCTTCCGCGCTGGCGCCAGGCCACATGGTGCGCACGACCATGGCCTTGAACGTGAAAGGCGGATCTTCGGACTGACCGAGCTGGCGATACGACCACGCCCCGATCACGGCGAGCACCAGCATCAGGTAGAGCACCAGGGGACGGTTCGCCAGGGCCCACTCGGAGAGATTGATCCTGCGCATGTTCAACGCATTCCTTCGTCGCGACGCCGTTGCGCGCGATCACAACAGCGATGCGTCGACATGCGTCCGACGATCATCGCGCGCGACAGCATTGCGATTGCGCCGACATGGGGAGTGACGGACATCGGACGGCCTGGTCAGTTGGGCTTGATCGGACGATTGCTGCGATCGACCGCGACGACCTGCTGGCCGTCATGCAGCAAATGGCCTCCGGCGACCACCACCCAGTCCTCCGCAGCGAGGCCGGCAAGCACCGGGACGCTGTCGGGACCGAAATCACCGATGCGCACCGGCACGCGACGGACACGACCGGTCTTCGGATCGGCGACCCAGACCACCGCGCTATCGCCATCGTTCGGCGCACGCTGGATCGCGGCCAGGGGCAATTTCAGTAATGCAGCGCTCGCTTCGCTCTTGATGTATACGCGCGCGCTCTGCCCGAGCGACACCGCCTGCGTATGCGGAGGCTCGATCAGTGCGCGCGCGGCATAGGTGCGGGTCACCGGATCAGCAGCCGGCGCGATTTCACGGATGCGCGCCGGCAATCGCATGCCTTCCGCCATCCAGGGCTCGACCATCACCATCTGCCCGACCTTGAAGGCGCGGACAGTCGACTCGGGTAATGCAAAGGCGACTTCGGGCTCGCCGTCGCCGACAAAGAAGAAAATGGTCTGCCCGGCAGCGACCACCTGGCCAGCCTCCGCCGCGCGAGCTGCGATCGCCCCCTCGCCAGGAGCGCGCAACTGGCTGTAAGCGGCCTGATTGCGCGCGGCGTCGCGCTGCGCGCGGATCGCGTTGACTTGCCCGATGGCCGCCTGCAAAGCCGCTTTTTGCTGATCGAGGGCCGCGCGGCTGACCAACTGATCGCGCGCGAGGCCGGCGGTCCGGGCATGATCGGCACGCGCGCGGACAAGCTGGGCTTCGGCTGCGCTCAGCTGGGCTTGCAAAGAGTCGGCCTGCAACCCGAGATCCCGCGGATCGAGTTCGGCGAGGACATCTCCGGCGCGAACCCGGTCGCCGGTATCGACCAATCGCCGCGCCAACTTGCCGGGAACGCGGAAGGAGAGCGCGGTTTCTTCGCGGGCCCGGATTTCACCTGCGAAGGCATAGATCGAAGATGCGTCGACGGCGCGATCCGCACGGGCGACTAGGACAGGTTTCGGCGGTTCTGGCGGTGCGCTCGCGGCCCCGCATCCGGCGAGCAACGAAGCCAACAGCATCGGGATTGCATACGAGACTCTCGCCCTGCGCCCTGCCATAACCTGCTCGCGATCCGGGGAGCCGGAATTAGTAAACTTGTCGGTATCGTATATATAACAGACGGATTAGTCTAGTATTCCGATCATGGCGATTCCCGAGCCCCTGCAGCCGACGTCCGACACTGTCAGCAAGCTGACTGGCCCTGGCCGACCCAAGGATCTCAGTAAGCGCGCAGCGATCCTGGAAGCGGCCAAACATCTGTTCATTCGCCATGGCTTCGATGGCGTCAGCATGGATCAGATCGCCGCCGAAGCAGGCGTGTCGAAGCTGACGATCTACAGCCACTTCGGCGACAAGGAATCGCTGTTCAGCGCGGGCGTCTGCGCCAAGTGCGAGGAACAATTGCCTTCGGCCCTGTTCCTGCAGGAAACCGAGGGCCCTCTGCGCGAACAATTGCTCGCGATCGCGCGCGCGTTTTTCGCGCTCGTCACCAGTGAAGACGCGATCGCGATGCACCGGATGATGATGATGCCCGGAACCGGCGGCGACCATATCCGCGCATTGTTCTGGCAGGCCGGGCCGCAACGGCTGCAGGACGGTTTCTGCGAATTCCTACGCCATCACGTCGCTCGCGGCGAGCTGGTCGTCCCCGAACCCCAGCGCGCGGCATCACAATTCTTCTGCCTGCTCAAAGGCGATATGCATGCGCAGATGATGTGCGGCATGTGTTGCCAGCCGGGCGAAGCGGAGATCGAGGCCCATCTCGCGGCCACGGTGGAGATGTTCCTGCGCGCCTACGGACCCTGTCCGGGCGCAGAGGTAACTGGGCAATGACCGGGGCTTGGCCACAAGCCCGCCTTGTAACGTCCTCGAGGCGGTTGTTCGGGCTGTGCTCGCACACCGGCCTCCGCGCCGCCTTATCGTGACTCGTATGGCTGCAATCCCAATGACTATCCGGTTGATGACTGCGATTTCGGTGCCTGCTGTCTCGGTGACTTCCGGCACTCAGCCGTCAACATCCCTTGCGGCGATGCTGGCCCCCGGCAAGGCGGCGGCCCCGTTAGAATCCTCAATCTGACCGCTCCGCCCCCCAGACCACGTTGCCCACCACGTTGCAAGAGATTCGCCGCATGACGATCGACTACGCCAAAGCCCGAGAAACCATGGTCGAACAGCAGGTCCGGCCCTGGGAAGTATTCGATCCGCGCGTGCTCGATGTGCTCGCCCGGCTGCCCCGCGAGCATTTCGTCGGCGAGTCGCATCGTACGCTCGCCTACTCCGATCTCGCACTGCCGATCGGCCATGGCAGGAGCATGCTTAAACCGGTGCTCGAAGGCCGCGCCCTGCAGGCGCTGATGGTCGATGCTGGCGACGAAGTCTTGGAAATCGGTACCGGCAGCGGTTACCTGACCGCCTGCCTCGCCAGCCTCGGCCGCGATGTGCTCAGTTTGGAGCAGCATGCGGATCTGGCCGACGCCGCACGCGCGCGCCTGTCCCGTCTCGGCATCGGCAACGTCCGCATCGAAACCGCCGATGCGATGCGGTGGAACGACAAACGTCGTTTCGATGTGATCTGCGTCGGCGCCGCGGTGGCGCAGATCCCTGAGCGTTTCACGCAATGGCTGCGACCCGGTGGACGCATGTTCATCGTCCACGGCCATGCGCCCGCGATGGAAGCCGCGCTGGTGCGCCGCATCGACGAAACCACCGTCGTGACCGAATCATTGTTCGAAACAGAATTGCCTTATCTTGCCGGAGCGGCCCCGACCGCACGGTTCGAGCTGTAATCCGCTCAGCGGATCGTTTTTATCAAGAAGGATGACCATGACTCGCCGCCCACTCGCCCTCGCCCTCGCCTTCATCGCGTTCTCTTCCGGTGCGCGAGCCGAAGACCTGCTGCAGTCCTACGAACTTGCACGGAACAGCGACCCGCAATTTTCCGCCGCCGAATCGAGCCGGCTGTTTTCGCGCGAGGGTGCGGTGCAGGCGCGCGCGGCGATGCTGCCCCAGCTTAGCGGCGACGCTGGCTACAGCCGCGCAAGCAGCGACAGCAGCAGCGATATCGGCCCAAGCGACACCTCCAGCGACACCACGACGCGACAGTACGGCCTGACTCTGCGCCAGATGGTGTACGACCACAGTAATTTCACCCGCTTGCGCAGCCAGGGGGCTCTCGCGAAGGCCGGCGATTTCCAGCTCGAAGCGGCCGGCGATTCGCTGATCACCCGCACCTCGCAAGCGTACTTCAATGTGCTGATCGCGATGGAGACCCTTGCTGCGGCCGAAGCCCAGGAAGTCGCGCTCAAGAAGCAATTCGATTTCGCCGACAAGCGGCTCGAAGTCGGTCTGGCCCCGATCACCGACGTTCATGAAGCCCGCGCACAGTACGATCGCGCCCGCGCCAACACCATCGTCACGCGCAACGCGCTGGAAGACGCGTACCGGGCCCTCGAGGAAATCACCGGCAACGACATCCGCTCGCTGAAAGCCCTGCCGCAGGACTTCCAGCCGGCGCTGCCGTCGTCGATGGATTCGGCGGGCTGGGTGCAGGCGGCGCTGGACAACAATCCGGCGTTGAAAGCCAAGGAATATCAGGTGCGTTCCGCCGAGGCCAATGTCGAAACCGCGCGCTCGGGACATCTGCCCACACTCTATCTCGGCGGCAGCTACGGCCGCAGCCGAAGCGACGGCGACAGCACCAACAACCTACTCAATCTCACCCAGGCCTTCGAGAACGAAAGCAATTCGCGCAGCGTCGGCTTGACCTTGACGGTGCCGATCTTCTCCGGCGGCGCAACGCAGTCCCAGGTGCGTCAGGCGCTCGCCCAACGCGACATCAGCACTGACGAGTTGGAACAACAAAAACGCGCCCTGGTGCGCAACACGCGCAACGCCTATGAGATTCTGGTCGCCGGGATCAGCGAAGTGGAAGCGCGCAAAGCTGCGGTGTTTTCCGCACGCAGCGCCTATGACGCATCTCAGGTCGGTCTGGAAGTCGGCACACGCACGGTGCTCGACGTGCTCAACAACCAGCAGACCCTGTTCAACGCCGAACGTGAGTACGCGCTCGCGCGCTACAACTTCCTGCAGAACCGGCTCTTGCTCGAACAGGCCGCAGGCACGCTCGACATCGACGATCTGCAGGATGTGAATCGCATGCTGACCGTCGAAGCGACGGTGAAGAGCGCGCCCTGATCATGCCGCCTGCCCGGGCCGCTGATTGGCGGTCCGTGTCCATAAAGACCCGATCCCGCGCGCCCGGAGCGTCTTTGTCCGGGCGTTTCGTTTGTATCCCTTTCTTGCCCACGCGCCAGACTGCAGCATAGATCGCGTCCCAGTCGACAACAAAAGCGCGGCCGCCCGGAAACCGACGGCCGCTCTCGTGGGATCGCGCTCAGAGCTGCACGCACATCCATGCATTACAGCGCGTGACGTCCACCAGATACCATTGACCGCCCCATACGCATTCATAGGTGGCGTAATCGGTGTAATAGCCGCCCGGATGGTGGTAGACCGTCGTCTGGTATTCGCCGACATTTCCCGAATCACATTGCGCCGAAGGTTCCGGCCAACTGGCATATGCCGCGCCACTGGCGCCCATGCCCACCGCGAAGACTGCAGCCGCAACACCCATTGAGAACGAACGCCTCATCATCCACCTTCCTTTGGACTGTCATACCGCTTTGAGAAGGGACATCGCGCGTATCGTCGTACGCGCGACCGAAGCAGCGGCAAGCGGCATAATCCGCAACCTCCATGTCGCGATGTGGTTGGAATCTATCACCCCGGCCTACGGACGACCAGCGACTGCGATCACTCGAAACGTGCGAAATCATCCGATCGGTTGATCGCGCGCATCGCCTGAGCGTTGCGCGCGTTTAGCCGGTGCGAACTCGCCGGACATCACGCGTCGTTACCGCCGGAAACGCCTGCGATGTCGTCCGTCGCCCCGAAACTGCGTCCCCGAAACTGCGTGTCCTGGCCTTAGCCGCAATACTCGTCGATTTCGCCGCCGATCAGCGCCAACGTCCGCTGCAAAGCCCCGCGCCCCTGATCGACCAGAGCCCGGCCGGCCGCCGCCATCATCGCCCGAGTCTGCGGCTCGGTCAGCAGGCGCTCGATGTCTGCGGTGACGGCCTGCGCGTCGACGCCGACGCGCAGCGCATGCGCGCGCAGCATCTGTTCGGCGATGTCGCTGAAATTATGCAGATGCGGCCCGGTGACGATCGGCGTGCCCGTCGCCGCGGGTTCGAGCAGATTATGGCCGCCGACCGGTTGCAGGCTGCCGCCGACGAATGCGACGTCGGCGCAGGCGTAGAACATCATCAATTCGCCCAGGGTATCGACCACGAACACCGCATCGGCCGCATCGGGCAGACGGGTGAGCTTGCGCGTGGCCACCTGCAGGCCGGCGTCGAGCGCGAACTGGGTCGCCGCGCGAAAGCGCTCCGGATGTCGCGGCGCCCATAACAACAACAGATCCGGCCAGCGTGCGCGCAGATGGCGATCGATCTCGATCACCATCGGCTCCTCGTCGGGATGCGTGCTGGCCGCGATCCACACCGGACGCTCGCCGATACGCGCGCGGAAGTCACGCGCGAATTGCGCGATCGCCGGGTCGAGCGGGATATCGAATTTGAGATTGCCGCAAACCACGATCTGGTCCGCGCGCGCCCCCAGCCGTTGGAAACGCGAAGCGTCCGCATCGGATTGGGAAGCGACCTTGCGCAAAGTGCGTAGCGCGCGCGCGACCAGCGGACGCAGCACGCGGTAGCCGCGCAGAGAGCGCTCGGACAGGCGGGCGTTGACTAGATAGGACGGAATACCGCAGTCGCGACAGGCGAACAGCAGATTCGGCCAGAGCTCGGTTTCCACGACCAGGGCGATCCGCGGCTGGTAACGGGCGATGAAACGCCCGACTGCGCCCGGAAGGTCGTACGGCAGATAGACATGGGACACGCGCATGCCCCACAGCGCACGCACGCGCTCCGAACCGGTTGGCGTGATTGTGGTCACCAGCACCGGCATCTGCGGATATTCACGCAACAGCGCATTCACCAGCGGTGCGGCGGCGTTCACTTCGCCCACCGACACCGCATGCACCCAGAGATGCGTTCCGGAAGCACTGCCGACCACGGCGTCCTGGCCGCGGGCATCATCGCGATAGATCGCGTAACGCTCGTCCCAGCGCAGCAGATAGGCGCGTTGGCGTAATCCGCGCCAGATCAGGTGATAGACGGTGATCGGCAGCAGCAGGTATAGCGCCGCCGAATACAGGCCGCGCAGGATGCGTTCGGTCACGCGCTCGAAAAGGTCGGCCTGCATCGGCACAGGATAACGGGTCACGCGCCCTCCGCCGCCAGAATGGTCCGAGCAAGTTGTTGAAAAACGCGCATCCTGTGCGTGTTGACTCGCCGCATCCTTGCGGTTCGCCGCTTCGCGGCCCGCATGGCTGTTCGCGCCGGCGCCTGCCGGCGTCGTCAATTCGCGAGTCCGGCATCTGCCACGGATCGCGCCCTCCACAGCCATACGCCGCCACAAGTCCTCCGGGTGGTCGCACTCAACCGCCCGCATGGACCACACGGGAGCGACACCCGCGCCATATCGCGAAGAAGGATGACGGCCTCCTGATGACGCCATTCCGACGGCACGGTGACGGCGGCCCAGTGACGACGACACAGTGACGGCAGCATGGCTCCGACAGCACGATTCCGATGTCGACGCCCCTACAATGCCGCATGCCATTCGTGCTTGAAGCCCCCCCGCCGCGTTCGCCCCGCCACTGGCCGGTCTGGTTCGGCATCGCGACGCTGACCGCGCTCGCGCGGCTGCCCTGGCCGATCCAACGCCGGCTCGGTCGGTGGCTAGGGGCGGTGTTGCGACTGCTGATGCGCGAACGGCGCAGGGTCGCCATGCGCAATCTCGAATTGTGCTTTCCCGAACTCGACGCCGACGCGCGCACCTTACTGTTGCGCGAGCATTTCGCCGCATTGGGAATCTGCCTGTTCGAATTCGCCCGCGCCTGGTGGGGGTCGGTCGAACCGCTGCGGCGCGGCCTAGTTCTGGAAGGGCTGGAGCATATCGAGGCCGCGTATGCGGCGGGCCGTGGCGTGATCCTCGTCTCCGGTCATTTCACCACGCTGGAAGCCTGCGCCCGCATGCTTTGCGAGCACGTGCCGCTCGCCGGCATGTACCGTCCCTATGCGCAAGCCGCGATGGAGTGGGCGGTGTTGCGCGGCCGTTCGCGCTATACGGCCGGGATGTTCACCAAGCGCGATGTGCGCGGCGCGGTCAAACATCTGCGTCGCGGCGGCGCGCTCTGGTATGCGCCCGATCAGGAGCCGAAACAAGACGATCACGTCTACGTGCCGTTTTTCGGCCAGCCGGCGCGCAGCTTCACCTCCACACATCAGCTTGCGCGGATGTCCGGCGCGGCGGTGCTGCTGTTCCAACACATGCGGCGCGAAGACGGCGGCTACACTTTGCGTATCCATCCGCAATTGGAAGGCTTCCCATCGCGGGATGCGCACGCCGACACCGTGCGCGTGATGGCCGGGATCGAAGCCGCGGCACGCACGGCGCCGGCGCAATATCTGTGGATACACGCTCGCTTCAAACGCCGTCCGGACGGCGGTAGCGCATACGCCTGAATGATCTTCGCCGCGGACTGGAGAAGTCTGTCGGGACAGTCGCGCTGCGAGCGCGCCCGCGCCGAACAAGCAAGCCCAGTAGGCGCATGCCGAAAAACACGGTGCTGCCGAGCGCGATCAGGTGTTTTTCGCCAGATCGCGCGCGAGCAGACTGCCTGCGTACAACGCGGCGAGCAGCAGCGTCGCGCCACCCCAGAATGTCGAATAGAACGCGAGATGCGTGTTGAACGGGAAAACCGTCACCAGCAGAGCCAGCATGGCCGGATAAGCCGCGTCGCGCGCGGCGGGCTCGGCATAGCGCCACGCGCGCCGCGCCAGCGCGATACCGGCCAGCCACATCAACAGACCGAACGCGCCGGTTTCGCTGAGGATCTCCAACACGATCTGATGCGCGTGGAACGCGGGGCCGTCACCCCAAGCCGCACGCTCGGTCGGCGCGGGATCGCAAGCCGGGAACGCCTCACGGAAACCGCGCGGGCCGACCCCGTTGAACGGATGCTCGCGGACCATGCACCAGGCCGCGCCCCAGATCCGACCGCGTCCAGACAAGGCGCTATCCACGCCGTCGCGGTCCGCGGTCAACGCATGGGTGGTGCGCTCGATCCGCTCATGCAGCTGCGGCGACAGCATTGAAAGCGCCAACAGCAACACAGCGCCGAAAGCGAAGACGCCGAACAACCGCTTCCAACCAAGCGTACGCCAACCGGACAGCAGCAACACCAGGCCATACGTGATCCACGAAGCGCGCGAACCGGCGAGCAGGATGACGATTCCGATCAGCGCCGCCGTCGACAACCACCCCAAGCGGCCGAAACGCTGGCCGCCCTGGTGCAGGGCGAACGGCGACAGGCTCGCGAGCACCACGCCGAGTTTGAGATTGCAGGGACCAAGCACGCCGCTGAGCCGGTCGAGCAGGGCGTAATCGTTCGCATCGCAGTGGCGACGGCCGTCGATCGCCAGTTTGGCCGCATCCATGAGCCAGAACAGGGGGCTGGCGCCAGTGATCGCCTGGATCAGCGCATCCACCGTCCAGACCATGACGATGACGGCAAGCCCGTTGAAGGTCAGCTTCCTGCCGCGCGGCCCGGCCACGGCCGAGGCCACCCACCAGAGGAACGGCAGATAGCGCAGGTCCGCCGCCGCTTCGCCCAAGGCGCGACGAAGATCAATGGCGTCCAATGCGGCGATCAGTTCCGGCAGCCAATAGGCGAAGAACAGGACGCTGGTCAGCGCCCAGGCCTGAGGGCTGAGCAGGGCGCCGCCGTGCCGGAAACGCGCCAATAACAGATGCGCGATCGCGAACAACGCGCCCAGCGACATCACGACTTCGGCGACGCCAGGCGCGGGCCACAGCGCCACGAAGGCCAGAACCCACCAAGGCGCCCATCGCCAACCCGCGGGCGTCGCGGAGAGCCCGGTGGGATCGCCCACGGGCTTATCGGCGGTCGCGGCTGGAATCATCGGCGATCTCTCGATAGCAATTCAGGGTCGCGGACTGCATCGCCGCCAGCGCATAGCGCGAGAGCCGCGCGGGCATCGTATCCGGAAGCGCCTGTGCTTGCGCGAGCATCCGCTGCGCTTCGATATGCAGGGCATGGCCGTCGAATGCCGGGATCGCGCCGGCGGGCAGCAATTCGCGCAGCAGTTCGCCGACACCGCCATGCGCCCAGCCCACGACCGGACAGCCGACGGACAAGGCCTCGATCACGGTGCGTCCAAACGCTTCGGGTTTGCGCGAAAGCTGCAGGGTCAGATCGGCCGCGGCATAGGCCTGCGCGATGTCGGCAATGGGCGGCGTCAGCGCCACGGCATGCGCAATGCCCGCTCGCGCTGCGTCGGATTCGAGTTCGGCTACGTAATCCTCGCGCCCCGGCTCACGTGCGCCCGGCATCCACAGCCGCGCATCCCATCCCTCGGCCCGGAGTCGCGTCAACAATCTCAGCGCATCCGCATGCCCTTTGAGACGGGTGCCGCGTCCGGGCAATAACAGCAAAGGGCCATCGCCCGCGAGTTGCGGATAGCGTGCGGCGAAACCTGCGCGCGCGGCGCGATCGGGCCTCGGCGCCATAGGAAACGCCGCCGGGTCGATTCCGCGCGGGATCACGCGCAATCGCTCCGGGTCGGTCTCGGGGTAGTGGCGCAGCACATGCGCACGCACGGTGTCCGATACGCAGATCACGCGCTCGCCGCTGGCCATGACCGCGCTATAGCGGGAGGGCGAGTTCAACCCATGCACCGTGGTGACAAAACGCGGGCGTCGCGCCGCGGGCAGGCCACGCAAGGCGAGACGCACGATCCAGGCCGGCAACCGCGAGCGCGCATGGACGATATCGGCGTCGACCTCGACCAACAGTCGGCGCAGGCTGGAGACATGCCGCAACACCAGAGGCGACTTGCGACCGATCTCGAGCGCGACATGCTCGCCCCCTGCGACCTGCAGATCGGCCAACAGGCGGCCGCCCGCCGAAACGACCACAGCGCGATGCCCAGCGGCGACCAAGGCGGCGGCGATTTCGAGCGTCGAACGCTCGACGCCGCCGGCCTGCAGGGCAGGCAACGCCTGCACGACCGTCAACCGGCGGGACATGCGCGGAGAAGGGAGTTGTGGGCCGACATCGCGCGGGATCGCAGTCGCCCCGACGGATCAGCGCTCGACCAGGACGTAGACAGCGCCGCAGTAAGGACAAGTCGAGGCGCCGCCTTCCGCTTCGATCGGCAGGTACACCCGAGGATGCGAATTCCACAAGGCCATCGAGGGCGTGGGGCAGCTCAACGGCAGATCGCCGCGACTCACTTCGTAACGTGGTTGGGCATTGGCTTGCTGAGGGGGGGCGGTCATGGCGTCGGGGATGCGGTCTGCCTGCGCGGAACGGACATTCTAGGGCCTGTTCGCGCGATCGGGGCGCATCGCGTTGCGAATTCATCGCATCGCCGCGGCGATGTCGCAGAATGGCCTTTCGATTGCCCGCCGTGACGGGAACGAAACCACCCTTGGCGCAGGACAACGTCATGCCGCACGACATCGAGATCATCGGCCGCCGCAGTTCGCACTACACGCGCCAGTTGCGGCTGCTCGCGCATGAGTTGGGCATCGACTATGCGCTGCGACCGATTCACGATCTGCTGAGTGATGATCCTGCCGCGTATGCCGGTAATCCGGCCCTGAAATTACCGGCCCTGCGCTGCGGCGAGGCCACCGTCTGGGGCAGCATGAACGCCTGTCGCTGGCTGGCGCGACAAACGCCGGATGGCGAGGCGCGGGTGTTCTGGCCCGAACAGGCGTCGAGCGCGCTGGCGATGAACGCCCACGAGTTGCTGGCGCATGCGATGGCCGTGCAGGTCGAAGTGGTCTTCCACGAGATCGTGTCCAAGCGCGCGCCAGACGCCGCTTCGCGCAAGCGCCGCGCCAGCCTCGGCGGCAGTCTGCGCTGGATCGACGCGCATTGGCGCGGCATTCGCGCGGAACTGCCGATAGGCAGAATTGCGATCTTCGACGTGGGCCTTTTCTGCCTGCTCGAGCACCTGCCGTTCCGCAACCCGATGGATCTCTCGGCGATGCCGCACTTGCGCGCATTCGCGAGGGAATTCGGTACGAGAGCCTCGGCGCAGGCAACGCCTTACAGCTTCGACGCGCCACCGCCGGAAACCTTGCGCACGACATGAACGCGCACGACCCGCGTGCAGATCGTGCGCGAACCCCGCGCGGCATCGCAGTGATGCGGCCGGCTGAAACCAACGCGCCCGGGAGTTGCCCGGGCTCGCCGCCGTCGCCGGACTTACTGCGCCGGCTTCGGCACGATGGCCTCGGTGGTGATCGAGAGTTTGACCTCGTCGCTGACGTTCGGCGCGTACTTGCCCACGCCGAAATCGCTGCGCTTGATCATCGTGGTAGCGCTGAAGCCGGCGGCTTCGCGTTTGGCCATCGGCTGGATGCCGGTCTTGTTGATCGTCACATTCAAGGTCACCGGCTTGGTGATGCCTTTGATGGTCAGGTCGCCGGTCACCTTCAGCTTGCCCTTGCCGGCGGCCTTCACCGACGTGCTCTTGAAGGTGATGGCCGGGAATTTCTCGGCGTCGAAGAAATCATCGCTGCGCAGATGGTCATCGAAATCGGCCACGTGCGAGTTCAGACCGGACAACGGGATGGTCACTTCGACCTTGGAAGCGCCCACATCCGCGGGATCGTAGGTGATATGCCCATCGACCTTGCCGAAATGCGCGATCGGATTGGAGAAGCCGAAATGGCTCCAGCTTGCGACGACATCGGTGTGATTGGCGTCGATCTTGTAAGTCAGGGGCGCGGCGAGTGCGGTCCCGGCGACGATGACGAGCGCGGCGGCGAGCAGGGAGCGTTTCATGGAGTGGTTCCTTATGGATGAATGCAATGGAGGAGGCGAAGCGGGCACGAATCGTTGCTTAACCGCCCGCAAGGGAAATCACTCGATCCGGCAGGCTTCGTCGAAACTCAGGCGCGGCGAGCGGGGGAAGATCGAGGCCGGATCGCCACGACCAAGATTGACCAGGAAGTTGGACCGGATGCGCGTTCCGGCGAAGAAGGCTTCGTCGACCTTGACGTTGTCGAAACCCGACATCGGGCCGGCGTCCAGCCCCAACGCGCGGGCGGCGAGGATCAGGTATGCGCCCTGCAGGCTGCCGTTGCGCAGCGTCACCGTCTCCACCATGGCCTCAGGCTTGTCCACGAACCAGGCACGGGCGTCCGTATGCGGAAACAACACCGGCAGCTTTTCGTAGAAGGCCATGTCATGCGCCACGATCACGGTGACCGGGGCGGACAGGGTCTTGGCGCGATTGCCGCTGTCGAGGGCCGGGGCCAGCCTGGCCTTAGCCGCCTCGGATCTGACGAAAACGAAGCGCGCCGGCTGGGAATTGGCCGTGGTCGGCCCCCACTTCAACAACTCGTACAGGCGCTGCAGCGTGGCATCGTCGATCTCGCCACTGAATGCGTTATAGCTGCGCGCGGTCCGGAAAAGTTGGTCGAATGCATCGTCGGTCAGCGGTTGGGGCATTGCCTGGCGTCCTGGGGTCGAATCGGGGGGGCTTCGTCATATGTCTTCGCAGTGTAGAGTCTTCGAGAGCCTTCACCAGAGGCAGATCGGGAACGAATAATTCCCGAAGACGAAACAATGAGGGGAAAACTTCTGGATTCGCGACAAATATGCGCCATCACTGATGGCCGCGCCGGCAACGCACGCCAAGCCGAAGCGCTTGCCGGCGCCTTGGCGAATACCGAAGACGCTTTAAGGCCTTCAGCCATCGCGCTGCGGCCTCGGGCGCCTTGGCGGTGGTGGGCGCCCAGGCGGCTGCCTGGGGACGCCGCCGCCTTCGGAACGTCGTTCGCAACGTTGCTCGACCGGCCGCCTGCCATCGCCGTCGGTTGCGGCAGGCAGGCGGCGTTGGCCACCCGATTGCTGCGTGCGCGCGGCGCGAAGACGGTGCAGATCCTTGACCCAAGACTGGATCCGTCGCACTGGGATCTGCTGATCGTCCCCGAACATGACGGCGTGCGTGGCGCGAACGTGTTGACGACTGTCGGCAGCCTGCATCCGGTGGACGATGCCTGGCTGATCGCGGCGCGCATGCGATTTCCGCAATTCGCCGATCTGCCGCGCCCGCGCATCGCAATGCTGCTCGGGGGCCGGAGCGCGCACGCGCGCTTCGACCGCATGGGCTTCGAAGTGATGGCCGCCAAACTCGAAGCCGTCCTCGCGCGGGAAGGCGGCAGCGTACTGGTCACCATCTCCCGGCGTAGCGATGCGCTGATGCGCAAGGCGCTCGCGCACCGTTATGAC
>SSEV01000114.1 GCA_008015095.1 Lysobacteraceae bacterium
CTGCTGCAGGGCGGCAACGTGCTGCTGCTGGACGAACCCTCGAACGATCTCGACATCGAAACCCTGCGCGCGCTGGAAGACGCGCTGCTGGAGTTCCCGGGCAACACCTTCGTCATCAGCCACGACCGCTGGTTCCTCGACCGCATCGCGACCCACATCCTGGCCTTCGAAGGCGACTCGCACGTCGAGTTCTTCCAGGGCAACTACCGCGAGTACGAGGAAGACAAGAAGCGTCGCCTCGGCGAGGAAGGCGCCAAGCCGCACCGGCTGCGGTTCAAGGCGTTGAAGTAACGGTGCGCATCCTCTTGGCCTGGCTTCTGGTCGTGAGCGTCTCGACGCTCGCGGCCTGTTCCGAGAGGATGATGCTGTTCAGCGGAAAGGTCATCAGCGCAACGGGCCAACCCGCAGCGGGGGCGACCATTGATATCGCATTCTCGACTGGATCGGGCACGCTGCAGCGCTACCGGACGAAAACCGACGCGCATGGATGCTTCGCACAGGAGATCCGCCGCGAAGCGGCACAGCGTTCTCCCAGCGCATCGATTGAAACCAACGCACGCCATCCGAAGTATGGGCAGTCCGGGTCACGCGAGTTGATCTCCGAGGCTATGCTCGCGGCACTGCTGTTATTGCGGTCTCCGGCAGAAGCCAGGCTTCCTGCAAGCGCCTGCCCATGTCGACGACCGCTACCGGTTCTCCGACAGAACCACGGACGCGCACGCAGTTCGACCAAACCCGCGCAGTCGCGCGAAACTGGATCCTGAGCATGCACACCCTGCGATTCCGATTGCGCTACGCAGCAGCGGCGATCTTGTGGATGGCGGTGACAGCCACGGCGCAGTCCGGCGAACGTTCCGTCGATCTCCCGACGCTCCTCCGGCCTGGCGAATGGACGCAGATCGCCCAAACCGATGCGCGCTATCTCTCCTTCAATATCGAGATGGCGGAAATCACCGGAGGCGAGTTCTGGGCGCCCTACGACGACCCGCAACGCCGTCGTTATGCGCCACGCAAGCCCGTGGATCTCGCCGATCCACGGCTGCGCAGGCTTGCACGGGGACTGTCGCCGGCCATCCTCCGCGTCAGCGGCACCTGGGCCAATAGCACTTATGTGTCGCTCCCCGGGGAAACGCCGCACGCCTCTCCGCCGCCGGGATTCGGCCAGGCGTTACAGGCCGAACGATGGCGCGACCTGATCGCCTTCGCCAATAACGCGGACCTGACCTTGTTGTTGTCCTTTGCGGCAAGCGCTGGAACGCGGGATGCGCTCGGGCATTGGCAACCGGAACAGGCCGAACGTCTGGTCGATCTGACCCTGCGCTACGGCGGAAAAATCGCGGCGGTCGAGTTCATCAACGAGCCCAATCTGACAGGGCTTGGCAAACTCCCGGCAGGCTATTCGGCGACGGACTATGCGCGCGACTTGGCGACCTTTCGCGCCTTCGCGACCCGGAAGCTCCCGGGCGTTCCAATCCTCGGCCACAGTACGTCCGGGCGCGGCGGCGAGGTTCCGCCGGACGCTTTGTTTGCGGCCTCATCGGGGCTGGTCGATGCGATCAGCTATCACTTCTACGGCGCGCTGTCTCCTCGTTGCGCCGAATACGGCAATCAGGTGTCCGCCGCGGAGGCATTAAGCGAGGAGTGGCTTGCGCGCACCGACGCCGATCACCGGTTTTATGCCGAACTTCGCGACCGCCACGCGCCAGGGCTGCCGATCTGGCTGACTGAAACAGCGCAGGCCGCTTGCGGCGGCAGCCCATGGGCCCCGACCTTCCGCGACAGCTTCCGCTTCGCCGATCAACTCGGCCGGCTGGCGCGGCGCGAAGTTCGCGTCGTGGCCCACAACACGCTGAGCGCTGGCGATTACGCGATGGTCGACCATCGCTCCATGGCGCCGAGACCGAACTACTGGATGGCTTGGTGGTGGCAGCGTTTGATGGGCCCACAAGTTCTATCCGGCCCTGACACGGGATCAACCCCCTCTCATCTTTACGCGCACTGCCTGCGCGGATCGCAAGGCGGCGTGGCGATAGTCGTCATTGTTCCCGGAACCGAGGCGATGCGGCTGAAATTCGATCGGCGCGCTGTCGTACGCACCTTCACGGCGACCTCCCTGGATGCAAGGGATCTGCGAATGAACGGGCGGCGCTTCGTCGGCGATGTCGATGCCGCGCCGCCTGCCGGCGCACGCGTCGCCGGGGCGCGCACGATCCGACTTCCGGCGCGCTCAATCAGCTATCTCGCCCTGCCCGAAGCAGGCAACGCCGCCTGCCGAAACGCGAACGACGCGGAATGATTGGAAATGCGCCCATACGCGCAGCGGCATGATCCTGAGCAGGTTTTTTGCCAGATCGACGCAGATGCGGATAATCTGCACGGCCGGATGCTCACACCCCGCGATTGAAGCGCCAGTCTGTTTACAGTCTGACGCGCGGGCGCCGAAGAGGCAGGCGGCGTTGATTCCACCTAGCCATGCTTCATTCGGCCGCATTCATCGGGCCGCATTCATTGGGGCGCGTTCATTGGGCATGTTCACTGGGACATCGACTCAGCGTTGTCCGTGAGTTCGCAAGTTTGGAAGCGCCCACTCCGAGGGCCGACAGCAGGGTTACGCGGGAACCTACATGCCATTCATTGATGCATTGAAACAACGCTGGCGCACCGCCGACACCCTGGTCTGTGTCGGTCTCGATCCCGAGCCGGCGAAGTTTCCCGCAAGTTTCGCCAACGACCCGGATGCGGTGTTCCGCTTCTGCCGCGACATCGTCGACGCCACTGCGCCTTACGTCTGCGCGTTCAAGCCGCAGATCGCGCATTTCGCGGCGCTGACGGCGGAATCTGCGCTGCAACGGCTGATCGCGCATATTCACGCGGCGCATCCGGACGTTCCGGTGATTCTCGACAGCAAACGCGGCGATATCGGCAGCACCGCGCAGCATTACGTCAGCGAGGCGTTCGATCGCTACGGTGCGGACGCGGTGACGGTCAATCCCTATCTCGGCCGCGACTCGGTGCAGCCCTTTCTCGACCGCGCCGACAAGGGCGTGGTGATCCTATGCCGCACATCGAACCCCGGCGCAGGCGATCTGCAGGATCTGGTCGTCGACGGTCAGCCGCTGTATCAGCACGTCGCGGCGAAGATCGCGCGAGACTGGAACGATAACGGCAACTGCGCTCTGGTGGTCGGCGCCACCTGGCCCGCGCAGTTGCGCGAAGTGCGCGCGATCGTCGGCGATATCCCCTTCCTGGTGCCCGGCGTCGGCGCGCAAGGCGGCGATGTCGAAGCGGTGGTGGCGAACGCCAAGGCCGCCGACGGCGGGGGGCTGATCGTCAGTTCTTCGCGCGCGATCCTCTATGCCTCGGCTGGCGAGGACTACGCCGAAGCCGCGGCCGAAGCCGCTCGCGCACTGCGCGACGAGATCAACCGCTATCGCTGAGCACTTGCGATTCGGCACGGCGCGCATGCGGAGATTGCGCGAACTGCCGGCACAGCCTTTCTGCGCAGACTATCAGCGCAGGCTCTCCAAGCCCGTTCACGATCTCCGCGCGCGGGCGCGCAATGCCGCGAACGGGAATCGCGCCCAGATCATCGCGTAAACGCAGGCGCGTACGAAGGGGTTGCGCTGCGGCGCTTCGAATTTGCGGAAATACCGCGCCAACCCGCGGTGCTTATGCCATTCGACGAACAGCGGCCGCGATCGACTGGAAACGCCACGGATGTGGACGACGCGCACATCGTTGGCGACCGCGACAGCAGCGCCGTCGTTTCGTGCGCGACGGCAAAGATCGAGATCCTCGGCGTGAAGGCGGTAGCCTTCGTCGAAACCGCCGATCCGTTCGAACGACACGCGCGGCAGAAACATCAACGCGCCCGAGATCGCCGGAACCGCCTGTAAGACCGCGTCGTCCTGCACCGGAATATCGAGCTTGCGCGCCGCGGAAGAACGCAACATCGCCGCGAAATCAGGATCGCGCCGCCGCGCCGCGCCATCGCGTTTTCCGGCTTCGTCGACCAGATCGACGCCGAGCAGGATGCCGCCCCCAGCGCCCGGAACCAAAGCGCATTCGGCGAGATACGCCCGCGCTTCGGCGCGCAATCGTGCAAGAGTATCGCTTTCGAGCATGCAGTCCGGATTGACGAAGGCCAGCCATCGCGCAGCACTGTCACGCGCGCCCTGATTACAGGCGACGGCGAATCCGGGATTGTCCGGATTGGCGATGAAACGCAGACGCGGATCAGCCACGGCATGGCGCTGCACGATCTCGAGCGTGCCGTCAGTCGACGCGTTGTCGACCACCCGTATCGAGGTCACGCCCTCGGCCGCGCGCAGACGCAGCAGACAGATCTCGATCGTTTCGGCGCTCTGGTGACTGACCACGACCACGGCGATGCTGTCCTCGTCCGCATCGCGGACACCATCGTGCGTCGCATCGCCGGCTCCGCTCGCGCGCGCCGCGCCGCTCATGCCCCGCCCTCCGCACCAGGGTCGCCGCCACCGTCATCCTCGGCGCTCGCACCCGCGAACAGATCCTGCTGAGCCTGTTCCGGCGCGATACCCGCCAAGGTCTGGGTCAAAGTCTGCCGCAAGGGATACAAGGGATCGTCCATCAGGAACTGCGCCAATCGCGCATGCCAGGCGGGCCAGCGCACGTTCAAGGTTTCGACATCGTCATCCAAAGGCGCGCCCTCGCGCGACCGGACGACGAACGCGGTTTCGCACAACACGTTGCGCCAACCTAGTCCGGCCATGCGCAAGGACAGATCGATCAGCGCCGCGTACCACGACGCGTAACTCGCCGCATCCAGCCCACCGGCTCTGGCGCGAGCGCGGCCACGCAGGAACACCGCATGATTGACCGCCGCAGGCAGCTCAGGGTGCAAAGGCGCCAATCGAGTCGCGGCCAGGGCCAGCCGCCAGGCGTCTTCATCGCATGGCGCGATTTCGCCGATCCGCGGCCAGGACACGGTTTCGCCCGCATTGCACCAGGGCGTCGCCGTTGCGATCGCCGGATCACGCGCGGCGCATGCGGTCAACTGCAGGAGCCAAGCGGGCAGTGGCGCAGCGTCGCCAGCCAGGACCACCACATCGGCGTCGCCGCACGCTTTCAGCATTTCATCCAGATGCGCGACCTCACCGATACTGCGCGATCGCCGCGTGTAGTCGGCGCGCAAGGCGGTGCGCTTGAGCCAACGCTCGGCGATGGCGATGCCGCGCGGGCCGGCTTGCGCATCGTCGGCGAGCCACACCCGCGTACCGGCCGGCGTACCCGCATCGAGCGCGGCGAGGCAGGCGTCGAGCGCATCGTCGTCAACGCAGACCGGCACCAGGACGATCGGCAGCGACTCGTTCATCGCGACATCCTGCCCGACATCGCACGCCACTGCGACATCGCGCCCACGCCACACCGGCTCAACGACGCTGTTGCAGCGGCTCCATGGCACGGAACCGCCGCGAATACTCGTCGGTCAGATCGCGCAATTCCTGCTGATCGCGGACGATGGTCGGGGTCAGCAGGACCACAACCTCGGTGCGCCCCTGACCGTTGGACTGACGTCCGAACAGACCGCCGATGACCGGAATGCGGCTCAGCCCCGGGAAACCCGACGAACCACGCGTGCTGTCGTCGGAAATCAAGCCGGCCAGCAACACCGTGTCGCCGCTGGTGATGATCGCTTCGGTTTTCAGCCTGCGCGTGTCGATGCGCACATTGCCATTGGCGTCCGGGGTCGAGCCGGGCGAACTGACCTCTTGCACGATATCGAGAAACACCGTGCCGTCTTTGGTCACGCGCGGCCGCACCTTCAGGATCACGCCGGTGTCGAGATACTGCACCTGGCTGATGCTGTTGTTGTTGCCGAGCACCGGATTGACCGAGACCGATGTCACCGGAATCCGGCTGCCGACGTTGAGCGTCGCTTCGGAATTGTTACGCGCGAGCACCGAACCGGTCTGCAGCAGGCGCACATCGGTGACTTGGTCGAGCGCGGAGATCACCGCCGCTGCGTTGCGGCCGAGGAAGGTCCAGCCCAGCCCCGGATTGGTGCCGCCCGCCGGCTTGATGCTGCCGGCCAGGGTGCTCCAGGTGGTGCGGCCGACCGCGTTCGGCAGGCCGTTGTCGGTGACCGCGCGTTCGAAGAACCAGTTCACGCCGTAGGACAGATCGCCGGTGAGTTTGACCTCGGCCACCTGCGACTCGATATGCACCTGCAACGGCAGCACGTCGAGTTTCTCGATCACATCGAGGATCGAACGCCAGGCCGAGGCGGTGGCGCGCACCAGCAGGGTGTTGTTCTCGTCGATCGCGGACACCGCGACCTTGTCGCCGCCGATGTCGAGCACGACGCTGCCGCTGCCGCCCTGATTCGGGCTGAGCGAGAGTTGGCCGCCGCCGAGCCCGCCGCCGCTGCCGCCGCCGAGATCGCCGCTGCCGCCGCCGTCCTTGCCGCCATCCTGGCCGGAGATCACCATCGGTTGGCCGCCGGGAATCAACGACATGCCGCCGCCATACTCGCCGCCGCTGCGTCCGCTGCCGCCGCCGAAGACTTCGCCCAGTCTCTCGGCCAGATCCTTGGCGTTGATGTATTTGAGTTCGTAGGAATACAGGCGCACGCCTTCGCCGGCGCCGTCGATGCGTTCGATCCAGGCTTCGATATCGTCGAGATAATCGGGCTGCGAGGTGATCGCGAGCACCGCGTTGGCGCCGTCCAACGGCATGAACCGGAACATGCCGGCGACCGGCGACTTGCTCTGTTCGCCGAAGACTTTCTCCAGATCCTGCACCACTTTGTTGGCCTTGCTCGACTGCAGCGGGAACACGCCGATCGACATGCTGGCCATCCAGTCCACGTCGAAAATCTCGATGGTGCGCAGATAGTTTTCCAGCTCGGCTCGCGTGCCGGCGATGGTCAGCACATTGCGTCCGGCATCCACGGTGACGATGGCGTTCGGTCTGGCGTAGGGCTTGAGCAGCTTTTCCATCTCGGTCGCCGAGATGAAGCGCAGCGGCACCACGCGCGATTCGAAACCGCGGGCGGTGGCTGGCGAACCGCTGCGCGGGGTGACCACGCCGGTCGCCAAAGCCTGATCGGACGGCACGATGCTGTAGCGGCCATCCCCGTAGATCATGCGCGCGTTGTTCCAGGCAAGGATCATTTCCAGCACCGACAGCGCCTGCGCGGCGTTGACCGGCCTGGGCGTGGCGTAGGTGACGGTGCCCTGCACGCCGGGCGCGATCACGTAGTTCTGGCCGAGCATGTCGCCAAGGATGGCCTTGACCACGGCATGCAGGGATTCGCCCTCGAAATTGAAGCTGGCCTCGCCGCTGGTGGCGCCGATATCGCGCGGAGGTTCGCTTGCGGCGGCGCGATTGATTACCTCGCCGGTGCCGCGACGGATGCGCGGCCGCGGGCTCGTCGCGGCTTCGTCTTCAAGCGGCTGGGTCTGCACCTGCGCATCGCCGGCAGCGGACTGGGCGTCGCCACGCACGACCTTCCCGCTGTTGCGTTGCACCACCGGCGTCGGCGTCGCGGCGCAAGCCGCGAGCATCGCGGCGAGTGCTGCGATGAAAAAAGCGGAAGCGGTCGATCGGCAAGTCATCGTATCGGTCTCAAGGAGTTTGGCCCGGCGGGTTCTGCCCGCTCTGCTGGCGTAGTTGGGCGCGGCGCGCTTCGATCCGCTTGCGGATCGCTTCGAGCTGGGCCTGGGTCGAGGAAGGAGCCGCATCCGGAGGCGGCGGAGCCGGCATGACCACCGCGCCAGGCGCGGTTTCCGGCGCAGACACCACCCCGGGCTGATCGGCGCGCGGCGCTGCGTTGATGACGCCACCGGGAGGGGGGGGCAGCGGCGGCGGCATCGAAGCGACCATCGGCGGCGGCGGTGCGCCGCCGACACCGTCGAACACGCGCAGTTCGAGGACTTTTTCGCCCTCGGGCCCACGGAAGGTGGCGCTGCGCGGCTTGAGCATGGCGAGGCTCCATTGCGGCGCGGCCTCAACCGCCTCGCCCACCTTCACCCGCACCGGCTGCACCCCATCGGCCGCCGGCCTCAGGATCGCCAACTGCACACGCGGCGTGATCAACACGCTGGTCAGGGTGTAATCAAAGGTATTGGCCTGCACGTCCTCGCCGCTGCCATCGATGACGAACGGCTGAGGCTTGCGATTCTCGGCGAACACCGGGCGCACGCCGATCTCGGCGTACTGCGTCAATGGGCCGGGGCGATCGGCGGCCGGCAGGGTGGTCGTCGGCAGGCGCTGGGGCTCGGTCGGCAAATCGTATTCGCCCAGACGCCCGCCCATGCCGAACAAGGCGAGCACCCACAGGCACAACGCCCATGCCGCGAGGGCCACCAGCAGCCAGGTCTTCGGACTGAGGCTGTCAAGGCGCATCGGCGGGCGCTCCTGCGGGCGGCGGCAGATAGCCGTAGAGATCGAAATTCACGTCGAGGCCGCCGCTGGTCGGCGATTGGTCCGGCGTGAAGAAGAAACGCTGGGCGAGAACATTGAGATTGTCGACGAACAACCGCGGCGAGCCGCTCTCCAGCGAATGCAACACGATCGCGAGTTCGGGCGTGCCGCAACGCAACCGCACCTGCACCACCGCGCGCTGGAAGCGCTCCTTACGCGGCTCGGTGAGCGGGGAGCGATTCTGGATCGCACAGCTGCGGTTCTTGGGGCTGGCCTGTTGGACCGCGGTTTCGAGCCGTTGGATCAAGGCCGCGGTCGCCAGCTCTGGCGAGGCTTCGGTCATAAAGCCCGGCAACCGGGCCGCCTGCGCGCGAACATCGGAAAGGCGCTTGCGGATCTCCGGCCCCTGGCGCAATGCGGCGCGCGCGCGCGCATCGCGTTCCTGTAGCCCATCGATGCGTTCCTGCAGCTCCAGCATCGGCACCGTCCACCATGTGTGGATCAGCAGGAAATATCCGACCAGAACCACCGCCGCCAACAGCCCGAGCGCCAACCAGCGTTCGCGATCAGGGATTGCGTCGCACATTGGCGTCTCCTTTTTCGGACTGCGACTTGCTCACCGACAGATCGGCGGACAGCGTGAAGCGGTCCTTGCCCTTCGATGGGTCGGGTTGCAGCGCGCCGGTCAAGGTCATCGAATGCCAGAGTTTGGATCCCTGCAGGCGCTGCACCAGACCGGGCGCTTCCGAGCTCAGACCGATGATCAACACCTTGTCGCCTTCGACCGACACTTTCTCCAGATAGGTCGTGTTGGGCAGCAGCCGGCTCAGTTCGTCCAGCACTTCGACCGTGCTCGGCCGGCCTGCACGGGTCTCCTGCAGGAAACGCAACCCTTCGACCAGATCGACCAGTTGCTTCTTCTCTTCGGCGACTTTGCGCGCCTGCTGCGAACGGCGCTTGGCTTCGACTTCGAAGGCCTCAGCCGCAGCTTCGCGGTTGGCGCGGATCTGCCACAGGCCGGCGGCCACGGCCGCGATCGCGATCAGCAACAGGCCCAGATTCCAGAACGCACGCGGATCGCGCCGGCCCCGGCGTTGCGCGTCGGGCAACAAGTTCACGCCAAGCGCGGTCGAATCGGCAGTCTGGTCCGCAAAGCCGCCGAGTGGGCGCTCGCCGGACATGTCCACACCAGCCAGCGTCGCGCGCAAGGCCGGACTCAATTCGGCCAACGCCGACTCCAATGCGGCGCGCGGCACAACGACCAGCTCGGCGTCGATCTGACCGTCGCCACGATGCCCAAGCAGACGCGCGTCGTAATAGACATCATCGGTCGTGAACGGGGTTTGCCGGTCTATTTCGAACGCCAACACATCGCGCAATCGGTCCGCGGCGGCGGCGGGCAGACTCAACTGACGGCGCAGGCCGCTGGCGGCCGGCAATAACCACCAGCGCGGAAGATCGTTGCTCCGCGGAGTCAGTACGCCCGCCAAGGGATCGGCGGCACGCGGCCCGGCCCCATCGGCCGCCAGGGCGGCCTCGCCACTAGCGACGGCCTGCCAGGGCAACCGACCGAACTCTTCGATCTGCTGCCCCCCCTTCACCGCCGCGCCAGCCGGAGCCGGGATCACCAGGCTCAGGGACAGCTCGTCGCCATCGCGACGCAGCAGCATGCGCTGCTGGGCCAGACCGAAGGCGGTGCGCAGCCTGATCGGCAGCCAACTGGCCAGCGCGCCTAGCCACCAACTCCAAAAGCCGCGGACTCCCGGGCCCGCCTTGGCGAACCCGGTGCGCGACATCTTCGACGAAGCCCCGGATGGGTTCGTATGGTCGGTGCTGACGGCGCTCAGAAACGATCCTCGCTGCTTGTCCAGGCATCCGGAACGCCTCCGGGTGCCGCTAACGGCCCCCGCCGAAGCAGGAGTCCCTGTTCAGATACTGACCGGACGAGGAAGAGAAGGTTCATCGCACCAGCGCGCCTTCTTCCCAGCGCAGCGGGGTGTAGGCCGAACCCGGCAACCCGCTGTTACCGGCGCGCACAACGGCGCGCAGAACCGATACGCGCCCGTCACGCAACCGCGCCCGGCTGTCGATACTATACGTGCCCGTGCCGGCACCGACGAGAGTATCGGCTTCGCCGGGGCCGCGCGGACGCTCCCTTTCGGCCAGGATCGGCGCCGATTGCAGCCCCATCGCCTGCAGCACTTCGGCGCTGGCGAAACGCTCGCTCGGCCGCCCCTGCCCACTGTAGATGGTGATATGCGGCTCCAGCTTGCGGTACAGCTCCGGAGTCATGCCGAGCACCAGCTGCAATTCGGCGATGGTTTCGAACGGCGAATCCTTAGCCCCGTAGGGCAGATCTTCCGAAGCGTAATCGGGATCCTCGGCCCCACCCTCGGCCTGGGTCAGGCTATCCGAGTCGCGCCAGTCCAGGACCGCCGAAGCGATCTTGCGCGCTTGCTCGCGCTCGCCGCCCACCGCCACGATCAAGCCCGACATCAAGGTCAGGTCGGCGCCGTTGAGATCGAGCTTGCCCGACTCGTCGACGATGACCACCTCGATCTCCGCCTCGCCGAAACGCCACGAATACTTGCGCCCGTCGGGCAACCATTGCCGGCGCTGGTCCAGTTCGGTGATCCGGGTCAACGCATATTCGAGCCCAGCCCGCGCGGCCTGGTCGGCAACCACACCATGACTGAGCACCCGCCCCTGCAGATGTTCGATCCGCGCGGTCAATGCGAAAGCCCCCACGACCGCGGTCATCAATACGATCAGCCAGAGCACCAGCAGCAACGCAGCCCCACGCGCAGGCGGCGCAAGCGGGTGCCGGGATCGCGGCGCGCGGCGCATGCTCACGGCACCACCCCGCCGACGCCGCTGAAACTCGCCGACTGCGGCAAGGCCACGACCATCTGCGGCCAGCGCACGCCGCGCCCGTCGACGATCTCGATCGAGACCTGCAACGGCATCCGATCGCTCTGCTCCCAACGATCCTGCCACTCGCCCGGTCGGTTCTGCGCATCAAGCGCGCGATAACGGAAGCGCACCGAACGCAGGCCATCGGCCAACAGCTCAGGCGGACGCTCGCCTTTTTCCTCGTAGACGGTATGCGACAACACCACCGAGAACGCGACCTGCAGACGCAGTCCGTTGTCGCCTTCAACCAGCGTGATGTCGTGCAGATGCGGCCCACCCCGCCCCAG
This sequence comes from Lysobacteraceae bacterium, assembly GCA_008015095.1. Taxonomy (GTDB): domain Bacteria; phylum Pseudomonadota; class Gammaproteobacteria; order Xanthomonadales; family Xanthomonadaceae; genus Lysobacter_I. The sequence goes on from SSEV01000114.1 coordinate 11,607, forward strand.
ATACGGGGGCAGGTCGGCCACGAATCGCATCGCGTCCTCTTCGCCGACAAAGCGCAACGGGCTGCCGGTGCTGGTATTCACTTCGAAGGCGATCGGCAAAGCCGAAGACACCCGGCGACGCAGGAATCCTTCGACCGAACGCATCCGTTCGTTGTGCTGCGCAGTGAGTTCGCCGCGTTGCGCGGCGACGGAGGCCGCTCGCAGCGTAGAGAAGGCCAGGGCCAGCGCTGCGGCCAGCAGCATGGTCGAGAGCAGCATCTCGATCAGAGTGAAACCGCCGGCCGCGACACGACGCACGCCATAGCGGAAACCCTTTTTTGCAGAGCCGCTTTTCATCCGGCCGCTTTTCATGGGACCGATCACGGCACGGGCACCGCGTTGAGGTCAGTCGGCGTGACCAGCCGCAGGGAATTCAGCACGATCCGTTGCCGCGGCCCATCGCCCCAACTGACGATCAAGCGCACCTGCAGCAGACGGGGCGCGCCGATGGCCGGCCCGGCCTGCGTGGGCGCGTTGCGCGGTTCGGGATCCTGAAACGGCGAAACATCGAGTTCCCACTGATAACGCCCGTTTTCGAGCCGCCCATCGCGACGTCCAGGCGCCAATGCTTCGCCGACGCCGACCTGATCAAGGATGGATTGCGCATGCAGCGCCGCGCGGCCCGCATCATTCGCGATCCTCACCTGCCGCGTCGCGTTGCTCAGCGAACCGAGCAGCAGGGTCAGCGCAAAGGCGAGCAATCCGAACGCAACCACCACCTCGATCAAGGTGTATCCGCGCTGCAGTCGAGCGGAAGTCCCGTCGCGCCGCGCGCGTTCGCCGATACGCGGCGCTACGTATGCGACATTGACCGCTTGGCGCACGGTCGCATCGCGCATCGGATGCCGCGTCGTGTTCATCGCCGCGCCCTCGGATCGACTTCGCCGCGATGCAGGCTGACCTCGCCGGTCAACCAAGCCACATCCACGTTCCACGCCGCTTTTTCGATGCTGAGCTGAATTCGCCCGCCGGTGGACGCGCCATCCTCGAAGAACAGAATGCTGCCCTCGCCCTTGCGCGACTGCACTTGGCGTACGCCGGTGAAGACGACCGAAAGATTCTTGGGGATCTCGCCGCTGCGCGCCTTGGCGCCTTTCCAGGTGCGCGCCTCGGGATCAACGGTGAAGCGCTGTACCGTGCCGGTGGCGATCGCCTGCGCGCGCGCGTGACGCAACTCGGCGGCCAATTCCTTCGCCTGGGTGCGCAATCGCACCCCGTCCATGCCGCCGCTGATCATGCCGAACAGCACGAGGCTGATCGCGGCGATGATGGTCACCACCACCAGCACTTCGAGCAGGCTGAACCCCGCTGCGCGCGACGCGCCACGGCGCGAAGCGGACGGAGCGCGGACCCGACGGCCGGACACGGGCGAAGACATCGCAGCCGAACCGTCAGACGGGGCGGATCACTGTTCGAACTTGATATCGGCGTCGACGCTGCTGCCGCCGGCCTGACCATCCTTGCCGAGGCTGATCAGATCGAACGGACCATCCTGGCCTGGCGCCTGGTATTGCAGCGGCTTGTTCCACGGATCCTTCAGATCCGCTTCCTTGGCGTAAGGGCCGAGCCAACCGCTGCGGCCGGGGTCGTTGACCAGATCCTCGAGCGTCTGCGGATAGTCGCCGACGTCGGATTGATAACTCTCGATGTTGGCGGCCAGCTTCTGCACCTGGATGGTGGCGAGTTTGTGGTTGGCCTTGTCCTTATTGCTGAAAATCTGGCCGCCCACCACGGCGAGGATGCCTCCGATCAGCACGATCACCACGATGATCTCGATCAGGGTCATGCCGGCCTGCGAGCGACGCGATCCGGGGCGGCGAAGCGAACGTGTGTTGCGCATATCGGTCAGTCCATTTCAGAGGGTGGGCACGGAAAGCGAATTCACCGCGTTCCGACGGGCAAACCAAGGATTATAGGCCGGCCGGAGCGCCGTCCCACCTGCGACGGCAGTCACAACGCGCCAGTGAGCTGATACATCGGCATCAACACCGCCATGATCACGCCGCCGATCACCACCGCCAGGATCACGGTGATTAAAGGCACCAGCGCGGCCAGCATCCGGTCCAGGGCCTGTCCGGTTTCGGCTTCGAAGGTGTCGGCGGTCTTCAGCAGCATACTGTCGAGCGCGCCGGACTCCTCGCCGACCTGGATCATCTGCAACGCCAGCCGGGGAAATTTCTTGCCCTTGGCCAGAGCCGTAGAAAGGCCTACACCGTTCTTGACATCGCCGGCAGCGGCTTCGACATCGGCGATCAGCGCTTGGTTCCCGAGAATGCGTCCGCCGATCCCCATGGCGGTCAACAGCGGCACGCCATTCTTGAGCAGCGTGCCGAGCGTGCGCGCCAGCCGCGCGGTCTCCATCTTGGCGACGATCGGCCCGGCGATCTTCTGGCGCAGCAGCCATTCGTCGAACGCCGCGCGGAACGTCGGTTCGCGGCGTTTGCGGTCGAACCACCACGCGGCCACGGCCGGAATCGCCACCAACAGCCACCACCAGCCGCGCACGAACAGGCCGACCCCCAACACCATGCGCGAGAACAACGGCAGTTCGGTATCGAGGTTGTCGTACATCGAAGCGAACTGGGGCACCACATAACCGAGCAGGAATAGCAGCGAGAATCCGACCATCGTCAGCAGGATCGCGGGATAGATCAGGGCGTTGATCACCCGCCCGCGCAGCGCGCGACTACGTTCGAGATAATCGGCCAGACGCTGCAGCGTGTCCTGCAGACTGCCGCCGGTTTCACCGGCGCGGACCATATTGACGTACAAGCGCGAGAACGCGCCGTGCTGGCGTTCGAGCGCGGCCGATAACGATGTGCCGCCGCGCACCGCATCGCGGATGTCGAGGATGGTACGGCGCGCCGCTTCGTCTTCCGGCAATTCGAGCAGGATCGATAGCGCGCGGTCCAGGGGTTGCCCGGCGCCGAGCAAAGTCGCCAGTTGTTGGGTGAACTGCACCAGCCGCGCACCGGCGAAAGGCTTGGGCTTGAACAAGGCGCGCCAAGCCGATTCGCCGCCGCCGGCGGAGGCGAGTTTCGCTTCGACCGGCAGATGGCCCTGCTCCTGCAGACGCAACGCCACTTCGGCATCGCTACCGGCTTCCATCTGGCCGTCGAGCAATTCGCCGCGGTTGTTCAGGGCTTTATAGCGGTAGAGGGGCATCGGTGATCGGCGAATGGATGAGGGCGTGAGGGCAAGAGGGGAGCGGCAAGGTTTGCGGGTGCGACCGAGACGGGCCGATCAACGGAACGGCATCATCGAACCGATCCATTCGCCCGGCCTTTGGCCAGGATCTGTTGGCGGATCAGATTGACCACGACATCGACCTCCGGTTTCTTCCCCGAATAGGTCGTTTGCGAAAACAGCAACGTTTCGTAATCGGGATACTGGCAGGCGAGCATCGACAGACACATCAGCTTGATCACGCGCGAACCGCGACCGCAGTCCAGACCCTCGCGACAGGCGGCGATGGCCCAAGCCTGGTCTGCGTATGGCCCTTCGAATGCGGCGCGCTGCGACTGATCCGGCCAATGGCCACCGGTCCGGCCGAGCAGGCTCGACACTTCGAAGATCGCATCAGGGTCGCCCGAAGCCACCACCTTATTCACCAGGTAAACGGTCTGCTGGATCTTGACCTGCGGCACGCTGCGCGTGAAATAGCGGATCTCCGAGGTCAGATCGCCGCGCTTGGCGCTCTGGTGCAACCAGTAGGCCGCCATGCCGGTGCCGTGCGCGCGCATTTCTGCATCGGCATAGGGACACATCCGCTCGCGCTCGGCGAGGATAGCCTCCACCGTCGCGCGCACCTTCGGCTGCACGGTCGACATCTGGCTGACGATGGTCAGATTGGTGCTCAAGCCGCTGCGGTATGAGAGGCAGTCCTCATAGATCTCCGACAAGCGCCGTTGCGCCATCGCATTGCCTTCTTGCGCCTTCTGCCGGATGTCGGCATACGTGGCTTCGCGCCACAGGTGACGGCGTTCGTCGGCGAGCCGGGCCTTGTCGGCGGCGCTCAACACGACGGCGTCTTGCGAAGCGCCCCCGACATCGCCGACGGCGGAGGACGGATCGACGGATTTTCGATACAGGACGTAACCTACCGCCGCGGAGGCGGCGATCACGGCCAGAATCACTGCGATCAGGACACCTTTCTTCATCGGCGGAAGCTCGCGTGGTTCGCCGGGGCGGCTGCCGCCGACCGGCCGGAAAGGATCAGCGCTCGGTCAGGCATCTTCGGTCACCCGCAGCACTTCCTCGATCGTGGTGACCCCGGCCAACGCCTTGGCGATGCCGTCCTCGTACATGGTGCGCATGCCGGCCTGGCGGGCGAGTTGTTCCAACTCGCCCATGCCGGCATGACGCATCACCGCACGGCGGATCTCGTCGTTCATCACCAGGAATTCCATGATCGTGGTGCGGCCGAGATAGCCGCTGGGCGCGATCGCGGAGCCGCGCGGACGATACAGATGGATGGCGCCCTGCGGCTGGTAGCGGCGCAGATCGAATTTCTCGATTTCCTCGGGCGAAGCCGGATAACGCTCGGCATGGCCGGACTCCAATCGGCGCACCAGTCGCTGGGCGAGAATGCCGTTGATCGTGGAGGTCAGCAGATAATCCTCCACGCCCATATCGAGCAGACGGGTGATACCGCCGGCGGCATTGTTGGTGTGCAGCGTCGACAGCACCAGGTGCCCGGTGAGCGAGGCCTCGACCGCGGCCTTCGCGGTCTCGCGGTCCTGCATCTCGCGGAGCATGGTGATGTCCAGGTCGGCCATGATCTTCAACCGCGCGACCGCCGCGAAGCGCAGGCGCGGCGGCAGCTCGAGATAGGGCACCAGGTCGCCGTCGATGCGCAGGCGGATGCGCACCGGCTGGCCTTCGGC
>SSEV01000050.1 GCA_008015095.1 Lysobacteraceae bacterium
CTGCGCTGGATGCACGGCCCGAATGGGAGGGCCATCGAAACTGACAAGCGAAAACTGCTCGGTTTCACCGACAACCGCCAGGACGCTGCGCTCCAAGCCGGCCACTTCAACGACTTCACCTTTGTCATGCTGTTGCGTGGAGCTATCTACCGGGCGTTGCGCGAAGCCGGCGACAATGGCCTGTCAGACAGCGAAATTGGCACCGCCGTGCTCGCTGCGCTCGGCTTCAGCAGGGAACTTGGCCAAGGGGAAGACCCAACTGAGAGTCCTCGCCGGGAATGGATGCAGGATCCGGCGGCGATTGGACGCGATCTGGCCGATGCCAAAGAGGTGCTTCGCTTCGTACTGGCGTATCGCGTGTGGTACGACCAGCGACGTGGTTGGCGCTACACGAATCCAAACCTGGAAGAGCTCGGCCTGCTTCGAACTGACTACCAGGGACTGTCCACTCTATGCGCCGACGCCAAGACATTCGTCGATGCCCCCCCGCTGTTTCGCAATGCCAGCGCTGCGGTACGCGAGCGTGCCTTCCACGCGCTGTTCAACTACATGCGCAAGGGCTTGGCCGTGGATGCCGCGGCGCTTGACGCGCAAATGCTGGCCCAGCGCCGGGATGAGGCGTTGCGCTTGCTGCGCAACCCTTGGGGATTCGGCCGCGAGGAACTGCTGCTGGGCCGACGCTGGCTGTTTCTGCAGCCGCCACCCGCACAGGCGTTGCGTGGGCGGGACGAGGAATTGATCCTGCGAGGCGGGCTGCAGACTCTGCTCGGCAAGACCCTGCGCGACTCCCGACTGTGGGAGGACGCGCACGCGGGCTCGCTGAGCCGCAACGAGTACCAGACACTGTTCGAATTCATGATCCGCATCGCGCAGGCAGGCGGCTTCATCCGCAGGGACGAGCACACCGACTTCAATCTTCCTGGGTACCGCCTCAACGCTGGGCGCATCCGCTTCCTCGCTGGTGAAGGCGGAACGGCCGCCAACGCATTCTTCATCGATCAGTACCGTGGCATTGCCGACGTTCTGGCACAGCAAGACCGCTCGCTGTTTGCGATGGAGGCGCGCGAGCACACTGCCCAGGTGGATGCCGAACTGCGTGCTCTGCGCGAGATCCGTTTCCGTTTCGGCGAGCCTGAGCAGCAGAAGCTCGCCGATGAGCTGAAGGCGGCTGCACGTGAGCACGGCGAACCCAATCGTTTTCTGCCGGTGATGTTCTGCTCGCCGACCATGGAGCTGGGCGTGGACATCTCCGCGCTCAATGCCGTCTATTTACGCAACGTGCCGCCCACGCCCGCCAACTACGTCCAGCGAGCGGGCCGTGCCGGGCGCAGCGGTCAGGCGGCACTGGTGGTCACGTATTGCGCCGCGCGCAGCCCGCATGACCAGTACTTCTTCCGCGAACCGTCGGCCATGGTCCACGGTGTGGTCAGGGCGCCGCTGCTGGATCTGGCCAACGAAGCCCTGATCCGCAGTCACCTGCAGGCGATCTGGCTGGCCGCCACCGGGCAGCAGCTTGATCGTTCGATCTCCAACGTAGTCGATCCGAGTTTGCCCCTTGCGCCGGTGCGCGATGCGCTGGCGACTGCCATGGGCACTGAGCAGGCAAGGGCAGACGCGACAGCGCGGGCCGCGCGCATTCTCCAGGCAATGGCCGGCCACATCGACGCGGAGCGCGCTCCGTGGTACCCGGGCCCCGATGCATTCGCGCAACAGGTCATTGCCGATGCTGCGGCTCAATTCAATGCAGCGTTCAATCGCTGGCGCGACCTGCTCAGTTCGGCGGAGCGACAGAAACGGCTCGCACAGGCCACCTTGGACAACTACGCTATTACCGACCGCCGCGAGCGGGATGATGCCAGACGTCGTCTTAATCAGGCCATCGACCAGATCAATTTGCTGCTGCATGGGCGCGACTCCCTGTCCAGCGACTTCTACACCTACCGGTATCTGGCGACTGAGGGTTTCCTGCCCGGCTACAACTTCCCGCGCCTGCCGTTGATGGCCTATGTGCCGGGCCGTGCCGACGTACGCAGCGGCAACCTGTTCTTGCAGCGGCCCCGGTTCCTGGCGTTGTCCGAGTTCGGCCCGCGCAGCCTCGTCTATCACGAAGGCCGCGCCTACCGCGTGGTACGCGCGCGCATCGCGTTGTCCGCGGCCGACCAAGCCACAGCCGGCGGCTTGCTTGCCACCCAGGCAACGCGCGTGTGTGCGCATTGCGGCGCAGCGCATTTCGAAAGCCACTGGAACGACTGTCATTCCTGCGCCATGCCGCTGCACGATGCCGAACAGATCAATGGCATGTTCCGCATCGAGAACGTCGATACCGAGCCGGCCGAGCGCATCACCGCCAACGACGAGGAGCGTCAGCGCCAAGCCTTCGAGCTGCAGACCGTATTCAAATGGGGAGTCCGTGGCGGACAGGTGGATGTTCGTACCGTTCTGGCCTGTGATGGCGAGGGCGACATCCTGACTTTGCGCTACGGTCCCCAGGCCACCGTCACCCGAATCAACAAAGGTCTGCGCCGACGTAGGAACCCCAACTTGTTCGGCTTCTTCATCAACCCACGCACCGGCTGGTGGGTGAAGGAGGAGGTGGAAGACGGCGGTGGCGGAGGCAATGACGACAGACTTCCGCCGCAGCGCATCGTGCCGTTCGTGCAGGACCACAAAAACGCACTGCTGATGCAACCTCATGGCGATTGCGCCCCGGTCACTTTGGCGACGCTGCAGCACGCACTCAAGCGCGGCATTGAAGCGATCTACCAGCTCGAAGAAGCCGAGCTGTTGGCCGAACCACTGCCCGATGCTCGCCTGCGTCGTGGCGTGCTGTTTTACGAGACGACCGAAGGCGGCGCCGGCGTACTGACGCGTTTGGCCAACGAGCCTGAAGCGCTTGCCCAAGTCGCCCGGCAGGCACTACGCGTCATGCACTACAACGTGCCCGCCGAAGGAGCGATGCCCGACTTCGACGCGCTGTCCGATCAGGACGATGTGAAGTGCGTCGCCGGGTGTTACCGATGCCTCCTCTCATACTACAACCAGCCCGACCACGAGCTGATCGACCGGCGCGACCCACAAGCCCTGCGCGCGCTCTGGCGCTTGGCCCAGGTGCAGACCGAGCTGCAGGCGGCGGCACACACGCTTGTGCCGTCACCGGAGCCTGTCGCCCAGCCCGGCTGGTCTGGCCAATGGCTGCATGCACGCGACCAGCATGCTGCGTCGCTGCCGCTACCGGCCACTGCACAGGTCGATGCCTGCACCGTCCTGCACTGGCCCGACCACTACGCCGCGATCGCCCTTCCCGATACCCCGCGCGAGCTGCAGTCGGCTTGGGAAGACCGCGGCTACACCTTCATCCGTTTCCCTGCTGATCCCGACGCCTGGACACCCCTGTTCCAGCGCCTCGCGCGGCTGCTCGGCCATTGAAATCCTGCCAATGAATACGCCCGTCGCCCAATACACTCCCGGCTCACTCGTCCGCGCCCGCGGCCGCGAGTGGATCGTCGAACCCGGCAGTGTCGCGCCCTTGCTGCGCCTGCGGCCGCTCGCTGGTGGAGAGGACGAAAGCGCGCTCGTGCATACCGGCCTGGAGCCGGACATAGGCCCCGCACACTTCCCTGCCCCCGATCCGGCGCAGGAGGGCGGTCAGCACGATGCCCTGTTGTTGGCCGATGCCCTGCGCATGGCACTGCGCCGCGGCGCCGGACCGTTCCGCTGCTTCGGCAATATCTCGGTAGAGCCGCGCACCTACCAGCTCGTCCCACTGCTAATGGCGCTGCGCCTGGATCCGGTGCGCCTGCTGATCGCCGACGATGTCGGCGTCGGCAAGACCATCGAGGCCGCGCTGATTGCCCGTGAGCTGCTCGACCGCGGCGAGATCCAGCGCATGGCCGTACTTTGCCCGCCGCATCTCGTCGAGCAGTGGGTACGCGAGCTCAACGAGCGTTTCCATATCCCGGCGATGGCGGTCACCGCCAGCAGCGCCGCCCGCCTTGAGCGTGGGTTGCCGATCGGCGATTCGATTTTCCACGCCCATGCCTTCACCGTGGTTAGCTTGGATTACATCAAGTCCGACCGACATCGCCACGACTTCATTCGTGCCTGCCCGGAATTTGTCATCGTCGACGAGGCGCACACCTGTGTCAGCACAGGCCAGGCGCGCCAACAGCGTTTCGAGTTGCTGCGCGAGTTGGCCGCCGATGCCGAGCGCCACCTAGTGCTGCTCACGGCGACCCCGCACAGCGGCGACCAGGATGCCTTTTACAGCCTGCTGGCCTTGCTCAAGCCTGTGTTCGCCCAGCTCGCCACTGCCAGTGGCGACAACAAGGACAAGCTGCGCGAACAGCTCGCCCAGCACTTCGTCCAGCGCCGCCGCCCGGACATTGATGAATGGCGCGACGGCAGCATCTTCCCAAAGCGAGAAATTGGCGAGGCCATCTATCACCTCAGCGGCCACTGGGACAGCTTCTTCCAGGATGTGCTCGACTACTGCCGTGACGTCACGCAGCGTGCCGGCGATGATGCCCGCCGCCAGCGCCTGAGCTTCCGGGGCACGCTGGCGTTGATGCGCTGCGTGGCTTCCAGCCCCGCCGCAGCCGTACAGGCGCTTCAGACCCGCTTGCTTGCCGGGCAGATGGATAACGCCCCGCAGGAGGTGCTGGAAGCCCTGTTCGACGGCAGCGAGGACGCGCTGGATCAGGACGACGTGGCGCCGGCTGCTGATACGGGCGACCCTGACCTGCATGCATTGTTGGCCCAGGCCCGCAAGCTGGCGGGCGAGGAGGGCGATCCCAAGCTGCGCCTGCTCACCGAGCACCTTAAGCAGCTCATCGCCGACGGCTTCAACCCGGTGGTGTTCTGTCGATACATCGCCACCGCCAACTACCTGCGCGAGCATCTGGATGGCAAGTTCCGCGGCGTTACCGTGGACGCGGTCACCGGCGAATTCCCGTCCGAGGAGCGCGAGCGCCGCGTCGAAACGCTGGGTGAAGCCGAGCGTTGTCTGCTGATCGCGACCGACTGCCTGTCCGAGGGCGTCAACTTGCAGGAACAGTTCGACGCCGTGGTCCATTACGACCTTTCGTGGAATCCCACTCGCCACGAGCAACGCGAAGGCCGCGTGGACCGCTTTGGCCAACCCAGCCCCACGGTCCGCGCGACCCTGATGTATGGCGCCAACAATCCGGTCGACGGTGCAGTGCTGCAGGTGATTCTGCGCAAGGCGGAGAAGATCCGCCAGGAGCTCGGCGTTCCCGTACCACTGCCCGATGACGACCACACGCTGACCCAAGCGCTGATGAAGGCGGTGATGTTGCGCAGTGAGAGAGCCGGTGGCCCGCAGCAGGCGTTCGACTTCGATCAGTACGAGGAAAGCCGTTCGCTGGACGTGCGTTGGACCGACCTGGCCGAAAAGGCCAAGCGCAACCGCACCGTATTCGCCCAACGACGCCTGCGCCCGGCCGACGTGCTACCCGAATGGGAGCGCATGAAAGCCGTGCTGGGCGCTAGCGATGACGTCAAGCGCTTCACCACGCAGGCCATGGCCCGGCTCGGGGCTGGCCTGCAGTTCCGTCCGAAGCGTGGCGCCACTGCACCGATTTCCGCATTGCCGCAAGCTCTACGCGAGCGTCTGGAGGCGGCAAACCTGGCCGGCGACATCAGCATCGATTTCAACCAGCCACCTGCGCCGCGCTGTCGCTATATCAGTCGCAGTCACCCACTGGTAAGTACGCTGGCCGACGAACTGCTCGAGCGCGCCGTCAGCGGTGAAACCCGCGACAACCAGCAACTCGCCACGCTTGGCCGCATCGGCGTGTGGCGCAGTCCTGCGGTGGACAGCGTCACCACGGTGTTGCTGCTGCGCCTGCGCCACCAGATCACCACCACTCGGTCCGGACGCAGCAGCGTGCTGCTGGTGGAAGAAGCGTTACCGATGGCTTGGCAGGGTCGCGCCAATCCTTCCGAAGTGCAGGGCGACCAGATGCTCACCTGGCTACAGGCGCCGGCCACCGGCAACCTGCCTGAGCCGGTGCGCCAGCGCGAAATGCAAAACGTGCTTGCACTGCTGGAAGAACGACGCGAAGTTCTGGAACAACTGGCCGACGCGCAAGCCGAGCGCCTGTTAGCCGACCACCGCCGCGTGCGCGAGGCCGCCGATGCGCGTGGTCGCTACGAGGTGCGTGCTCTCAAGCCAGTGGATGTCATCGCCGCCTTCGTGCTAATGCCCGGCGGTGTGGCATGAGTCGTCGTACTGCCGCCTTGGAGTTCGATGCCATCCACATCGAAGGTGGCCTGCTGCCGGCCGAATGGCTGGGCAACATTGCCGCGCTGAAGGCTGCCCACCAGTCGCCGGCCGACTATGGCATCCCCAAGGGTCTCAATCTGCGCGACGAGCTGGGCCGCTACTGGCGTATTGCCCAGGCCCACTGGAGCGAGTTCGACACTGCTCGCTCGCGCGCCGACAACCCACACGCCCTGACCGCCCGTTTCGTGCAGGCCCTATTGCGTGAGGTGTTCGGCGCCACCGACCTGCAACCGCAGGCCGCGCCACAGGTCATCTCCGAACGCCAGTACCCCGTTGCCGCCATCGCCCGCGAAGGCCGTCTGCCGCTGGTGGTGGCCGTCGCTGGCCAGCGTCTGGACGAGCGCGACCGCCGCTACGGTGACAGCAACCGACAGCGAAGCGCTTTCGGCCTGCTGCAGGACTGGCTCAATGCCAGCGACACGGCCCTATGGGGCATCGCCAGCAACGGCTTGCAACTTCGTCTCGCCCGCGACAACGCCAGCCTCACTCGTCCTGCGTGGATCGAGGCCGATCTGGAGCGCATCTTCAGCGAGGAGCGTTACGCCGACTTCTCCCTGCTGTGGCTGTTGGTCCACGCCAGCCGCTTCGGCAACCCAGACAATTTACCGCAGCAGTGTCCGCTGGAAGCTTGGCGCGAGGGCAGCAAAGAGCAGGGCACCCGTGCCCGTGAGCAGCTTCGCCAAGGCGTGGAAGAAGCGTTGGTTGCACTGGGCCAAGGTTTCCTGGCCGAGGCCGCCAATCAGCCCCTGCGTGATGCGCTGGCCAGCGGCAGGCTCGACCGCAACGTCTATTTTCAGCAACTGCTGCGTCTGGTCTACCGGCTGATCTTCCTGCTCACCATCGAGGAGCGTGGTCTGCTGCATCCGGCCGACGCCAACGCCGACGCAGTGAAGCTCTATGCCGACGGCTACAGCCTGCGCCGCCTACGCGAACGCGCTCGCAAGCGCCGTGCCTTCGACCGACATGCCGACCTGTGGGACGGGTTGAAACCTGTTTTGACTGGCTTGGCACACGGCCAGTCGCTTCTGGCCCTGCCGGCACTCGGCGGCCTCTTCGCCGAAGACCAGTGCCCGGATTTGGACGCCAGCACCTTGGGCAACCGAGCCCTGTTGGAAGCGGTCGCGAAGCTCGGCTGGATGCGCAGCGACGGCAGTCTCGCCCGCATCAACTGGCGCGACATGGGTCCGGAAGAGCTGGGCAGTGTGTACGAAAGCCTGCTGGAGCTGGTGCCCGACATCAGTACCGACGGCCGCGTTTTCCGCTTCGCCAATGCGGAAAGCTCGAAGGGCAATGCGCGCAAGACCAGCGGCAGCTACTACACGCCAGATTCGCTGGTGCAGGAACTGCTAGATTCCGCGCTGGAACCGGTCATCCAGCAGCGTATCAGCGGCGCTACCGATCCCGAGGTCGCGCTGCTGTCCATCACTGTCTGCGATCCGGCCTGCGGCAGCGGCCACTTCCTGCTCGGAGCCGCGCGTCGACTCGCTACGCGTCTCGCCCAACTGCGTGCGCACGGCACGCCCAGCGGCGAGGACTTCCGCCATGCTCTGCGCGATGTCATCACCCACTGCATCTTCGGGGTGGACCGTAACCCCATGGCGATCGAGCTGGCGCGCATGTCGCTGTGGTTGGAGGCCATGACCCCGGATCGTCCATTAGGATTCCTCGATCACCACCTGCAATGCGGCGACGCATTGCTCGGTCTGACCGACCTGACCGCGCTGGAGCAGGGTATTCCGAAAGATGCCTTCAAGGCCCTGTCCGGCGATGACAAAGAGGTCTGCAAGGCGCTGGCCAAACAAAATGCGGCTGAGTTGAAGGACCTGCAACGCAAGCGCACCGCTCAAGCCTTTGGCCAACGCGATCTACTCGGCCTGCGGTCAGGTGGCATGGACAAGCTGCGCGCCCTGGAAGCGCTGCCGGACGACACGTTGGAACAGATCGCTGCCAAGCAAGCTGCCTGGCAGGCCTTTGCCCAGGAATCCGCCGACAGTCCTCTCCGCCACGCGGCGGACATGCTGCTGGCGGCCTTCCTGCTTCCCAAGAAACAAGCGAACCAGCATTCCGTGGCCACCACCGGCACTGTGGTGCTGGAGCTTCTGGGCGACCACGTTGCAGCCGGGCATGCCGGCAAGCGCGCAGCCGCCATCGAGATCTGTGCCGAAGCTCGCGTGATGCACTGGCCGCTGGCATTCCCATTGGTGCATGCGGTAGGCGGGTTTACCTGCGTGCTGGGCAATCCACCGTGGGAAGTCTCGCAATTGAGTGAGGAGGAGTTCTTTGCATCCCGCGATACGCGTATCGCCTCGTTTTCCGGCGACAGGCGCAAGAGGGCAATCGCGCAACTGGAAGAAGAGAATCCGCGCCTCTGGAAAGAGTTTGTCGAAGAGAGCCAACGCGTTGCGGCATGCAACGCATTCTATCGCGCAGGACGCTATTCACTGACTGCGGTCGGAAAGCTCAATACCTACCCGTTGTTTGCGGAAACAATCAGCCAAGTGACTGCAGAGATGGGGCGGGCTGGCTTTATCGTGCCCACTGGCATTGCTACAGATGATGGCAACAAGGCTTATTTTGCCGACATCACCCAGCGCGGACGACTGGTGAGCCTATATGACATCGAGAATCGCGAGGCGGTTTTCCCATCGGTACACCGCAGCTACAAGTTCTGCCTGTTGACCTTGGGTGCCGCCGAGCGGGCTGAGTTCGTCTGCTTCGCCGCTCAGGTGGCCCAGCTGGCCGACCCCCGCCGCCGCTTCACGCTGACGCCGGACGAATTCCGACTGCTCAACCCCAATACACTCACCTTCCCGGTGTTCCGCAGCGAGCGCGACGCCGAGCTGACCAAAAAACTCTACCGCGCCGCGCCAGTGCTGATCGACGAGAATCACGCCAGCAGCAATCCTTGGGGTATCCGCTTCTCCCAGGGCTTGTTCAACATGACCAGCGACAGCGACTTGTTCGTCGATGCGCCGGGCGAGGGATTGGTGCCGCTGTACGAGGCCAAGTTGATCCATCAGTTCGACCACCGCTGGGCCACCTACACCGCTGATGGCAACAGCCGCGATGTAACGATCGCCGATAAGGCTGATCCGGCCTTCACCGTTACGCCCCGCTATTGGGTGAACGAGTCCCAGGTCGGGCAGCGACTGATGGAAAAGGGTTGGCAGCGTCTGTGGCTGGTGGGCTGGCGCGATATCGCACGTAGCACTGACGAGCGTACCGCGATTGCGAGCGTGATGCCCTTTGCGGGGGTGGGCCACACAGCGCCCTTATGGATGACCAGCCAGCCGCCGGAACAGACGGCAGCGCTGTTGGCAAATCTCAATTCCCTTGTGCTGGACTATGTTGCCAGAGTCAAAGTTGGTGGTACGCATCTGACATACGGCTATTTGAAGCAATTCCCCATATTGCCTCCGGAGCGATACACCGAATCCGACCTCGCCTTTATCGTCCCGCGTGTGTTGGAACTGACCTACACCGCGCACGATCTGAAACCTTGGGCCGAGGACCTGGGCTACGAAGGTCGGCCCTTTGCTTTTGATCCCGGACGCCGCGCCGTCATCCGCGCCGAGTTGGACGCCCGGTATGCGCAGCTCTATGAAGTCGCTCCCGATGAACTGCGCTACATCATCGATCCCGCTGATGTAATGGGTGAGGACTATCCATCTGAAACCTTTCGTGTTCTCAAGGAAAGGGAGCTTCGCGAGTTTGGCGAATATCGCACCGGCAATCTTGTGCTTCGTGAGTTCGACCGCATGATGCTTGCTGAGGCAACCAGCGAGCCCTATTCCAGCCTCTTGAATCCGCCCCCAGGACAGCAGGCAAGTCCTACCTACTCGTCTCATGGCGTCATCCGGGATGACCTTGATGCGCGTTTGGTCGGCTTGCTGCTCACAATGATCAGACGACACGGGCACCTGTCTCGCCGTCAATTGACTGATGCCGTGACCATTGCAACGCAGCCGAGCGCCCTTAGTGGCTTGGTTGATGCGCAAGACGCCGCATTCGTTGCCGAGTTCAAGAACGGGCATCTCGGAATCTTCGACGCCGGCCGGCTTGGGGGCGATCGCGTCCAGAACTGGATACGTCATTGCGAATCGGTTGGCGTAATACGCACCGACTCAGCTCAGCTACTGGCTGTTCAAGGCGCCGCCCTCCCCGGCGAAGTAATAGTTGATGAGGCTACGACGCGTGTCGCGGACATTCTGACCAGGGCCGCAGCACAAGCTTCTGTGGGGGCGCCGGCGATTGACGGCGAAGAATCCACTGACAACTCGGCGAAACGAGCCTGAATGATGGAGTGTCGGAATGGAGCAGCTGATCCAACATCTACCAAAGGACAGGCAAGCGCCGCGCTTGTGGTTCAAGCAGCTCACAATTTTTTCGGAACCTGACACGGCGAACATTATCCGGGAAGTGTCCTTCAGGCGCGGGCTCAACGTGGTATGGGCCAAGGAGCCCGCTGTGGGCAGTGCAGTCGGACTCCATGCCGCCGGTCACGGTGTTGGCAAGACATCGCTGTGCCTGTTGCTTCGCTACTGTTTGGGGGATCCATCAAAGGCGGTAACCGAGCTCCGTGACGAGCTTTATAGCGAGTTCCCAAGGGGTGGTGTGATCGCAGTCATGAATGTGGAAGATAGACCTTTCACGTTATGCCGCTACTTCAACCCTCACAGGGAGGGCTTCGCCATTGATGGTGAGGGTTCCGATGATGTCTGGGCCCAAGAGGCGGAAAGCAACGATAGGGATTTCCTGAAACGCTTGGCTAGCGACATGATGAGTTCCGTATCCCCAAGCAAGATTCCAGATACAGGCCAGGCGATCGAGTGGAGGCATGTCCTGGCCTGGATCAGTCGAGATCAGGGCTCGCGATTCAAATCGTTCTTTACTTGGCGTGAAGGTGAGGGCACGGGTTTGCAACGTGGCCGTCAAGATCCCCCCATCGTTATGCGAGCAGTACTCGGGCTGATGGATCAATCCGAATCGCTGCTTATGAGCCGTATTGCAACGCTGGAGCAAAACCTTTCACGGGCATCGCAGAGAGCGAACGAGCTACAGCGAGAGCCGGCGTTAATACGGCGGCGCATCGAATCGAATCTGCGGGTCATGGGGGCTCTCCCAGACGACCTTCCTATACAAGCAGAAGGTCTATTCGATGATTCCGTCGAGAAACGGATCAAAGGAGCAAGCGAAGAAGCGGCGGGCCGTCTCGCACAGTGGGATCTGAGGCAGGAAAAGGCAGATCAGGATCTGGCC
>SSEV01000017.1 GCA_008015095.1 Lysobacteraceae bacterium
CTACAACACCGAGACGATGGTGGTGATCGACGATCCGCTGTTCGCGCGCGCACTGGCCGCCAGCATCGAGCGCGACATCGCGCCGGAGAACGCATGGATGATCGCGCGTCGCGACAAACCTCCGGTGTTCTCGGGGCTGGAGTATTCGCTCGCGAAAATCTCCGAATTGATGCCAGTGTTCGATTTCTGGCCGGTGCGCTACGCCACGAGCTATGAATTCAAACCCGGCCCGGATTGCCCGCGACCGATATCGCCGCGCGACCCCGACTTTCGCCGATGCTACGAGCCGGTCGGCGATTTCCCCGAGGTCGGTGTCGTGGTGCGTCCTTTGACGCGCATTTTCACTGCCTTCGGCGCAGGGCTCGCTCCCATTCTGTGATCGTGCACAGCCAGCGGCCCATGCATGTCTCCGGGCGCTCACGCGTGCGATCCGCATGCCTGCGTTCGGCCATGGCGTCGTGTTGATGCGTCGGCGCCGGCGCCGGCCCTGGTAGGTTTGATCGGGCGTTTTGGCCTGACTCCTCGAAGAAGGTCGAGCCAGACAGGCAGCTTCAGACTTGACCGTTCGTCGGGCTGAATTCAAAAATATATTTATAAATCAATGCATTAAAAGAATGTCGAAGGTGGGGTGACTTCAGGCACATCTGTTTTGGTTGATAGGTGTTGTACTTTACCAACACACCAATTCACCAAGTCCTCGGAGATCGCCATGAACGCCCTGAACACCACCGACCGCAACGCTCAGACCCGGACCGACGCCAATGTCGTTCCGATCACGGCCGGCACCAGTCGCCGCTATCGCGAGCGCAGCTTCGGGATTGGTTACGGCAGCAGCAGCGGTTATGCCTTCGATAAGCGCTACACGAGCGACTGGGGCCAGATTTTGTTCCGTTGCGCCTGATCCGCCCGAATCCAACAAGTCGCTGAAACCGGCCTTACGACATGCCAACCAGGAATCCCGCCATGAACCTCACCCGTGCCCTCACCGAAGCCCTGCAGCGTATGCCCTTGATCAAGCCCAACCGCACCGCCGTCAGCGTGCGCCGTCGCGAATATCGTGCGCGCGACTTCGGCATCGGCTATGGCAACAGCAGCGGCTATGCGCTCGACAAGCGCTACACCAGCGACTGGGGCCAACCCCGTTTCCGTTGCGGTTGATCTCCCATCCCGGTCATTCCGAAACCTGCGCTCCGAAAACGACTTGAACCCGATCACGTCGCAGGCTCTGTTGAGCAGGAATCGGCCCGCGGGCACGCACAGACTAGGCATGAGGCCGCCCAGCCCCTTGTTGAAAGAAGCCAGAGCGCTGGCTTTCGTTGCGGGGCTTAACCCAACATCTGGTAACGGCGAAAAGGATGTCCACTCGAGAAAGACGATGCCCCGGTATTGTCCGGGGCATCGTTGCAGCTGTCAGGCTGCGTCCTCACATTCGCACCGCGATGGAATCTGCGGCATCGACGTACGAGGTTCAACCCAGGACCAAGCTCAGGCCCCAACGCGAAAGAATCGGATTGATCGGCTGGAACCACGTGACCGGGGTGAGCGCACCGCAATTGGTGTTGCTGCCAGATGGCAGTTGACCACCGGAGGTCACGCCCTGGGCCTGACCAGCGCCGGTGATCCACGAGCCGCCGGAATCACCGCGACCAGCGCAGGCGGTGGAGCGGGTCAGTCCATATACCGGACCGTTGCCATAGTTCGTCGTGTTGTTATAGGACACGATGCTGCCGCAACGCCAGCCGGTAGTACGGCCGGAACGGCAGACCGCCGCGCCAATCGGCGCAACGGCGCTGCCGAGCACGCGCTGGTAAGTGCCGTTGTAACGAGTCACCAAACCATACAGCGTGTCGGTGCTGCGGACGGTCGCCGCGGCCATGTCATTTCCCGGATAAGCTTGTACTGCAACCGAGCCGACATTGACCCCAGAGATAGACACCGGAGTACCTATGCCGCCGCAATGGCCTGCCGTGATAAAGCCCTTAATGGCGCCATAGGTGGCAGAAAAACCGATCGAGCACGTGCCAAGTCCATGCGCCACGTACTCAAGGCCGCCGCCTACGTTGAGGAACGGTGTGGGCGCTTCAAACGGCGACATTTCGAAGCGAATCATGCCGGTATCAATGTTGCTGGCCGCGATGAAATCGACTGCGCGCAACGTGTGGCCCGATGCGACCGTGACCACCACTTTGTTGTTGGGTACGTCCACCGCCCAGGCATGTATGCCAGCGAGACGATTCTTCTGCTTGGTCCCGGCTTGGATGGCGTCCAACTCGGCTGCGGCATCTTGCAGTTGCCTCAGGGAATAGCGATGTTGACGCACTTCGACTTCACCAGTGCTCGCAGCCTTGGCCGAGCCGGTGCTGGCGACAACATAGCGATAGTTGCCATCGGCGCCGCGCTCCAGCCAACTGCCGGCGAAACGATCGCCCAGTTGCTTGGTCATGCGTGCTTCATTGACGTATGCGATGCGCTCAGCGTTGTAATACTGTGCCAGCTGCGCATCGTTCAAGCCAAGATCGCGTTTCATCGCATGAGCGACGACATTGCTGAGCACCGACTCGCGTTCTGCGGCGGAGACATTACAGGCCGCAGATGCGGCGATGGCCAACGACAATGCGATGGCGGTGTGGCGGACGGGTAGCGTATTGTGCGGACGAAACATGACAGTTTTCTCCTTTGGGATGTGTATTCCAGATGATTAGCCGCCTACCCGGTCCGTCCAGCCGGTGGCAGTGTGTGCGTCCGCCCCGTCCGGCCGACGCGGAGGCACCGTATCCCGCACTGTGATTTCTAAACCGTGACTGCAGTTGCGAAACGAAGAAGTGGAAAGTGTTCGCTGCGATGCAGCGAGTGTGCGTTGCCTGGACATATGGACAGGTATCGCGACGATTTTCTTGGCTTACGATCGGGCGGCCGTAACCACATCGTAATCGAGCGATTTAGGTCTGAGCTTGATGATGAGTGGCTGGTGGCGGATTAAGGCGCCGCAGATCAAGAGGTGGTTTCCCCCGGCATCCGGGATCTCGGTGTACTTCAACACTCAACATTCGCGCAGAGGATCAATCAGGTAGCGGGCGGTCTTCGGCATTGGCCGATGAATGCCTGCGTCGAGGCGTGCATCGTTTGATGCAGACTTTGGAGCGGAGGGCTCCGAGCTATCCGGACATCAGGAATGCCAAAGCGAACCCTTTTGCCCAGACGAAGACAGTGGGTGCCGTTCCTGTCTGCGCTGAGATGTTCTGCGCGCGAATTTCTGATGCAGAACCCTCGCGTTGAAGGCAGGGTACGTCAACGTTTCGAGCGCAACGTCGATCAGACATCGGTCAAGCCGTGTCGACAAAGCTGCCTATCAGCGATGCGAGAGGTTCTGACATGCCATGCAGAACACACGGACGCATCGTCGCTGTCCGCGATCGTGTGCGGGTTCGAACGCAGGAATTTGCGTTCGGGTCGGAAACGCGGTGTAGCCGAGCAGGATAATTGTTCAGATCTCTGGCTCCGTTGGTTCATCTTCAATTTGATGCGGTGTGTGCTTCTCGTGATCGCGCTATCGCCGGGCGCGGTGCGCGCGCTCGACCCGGCGAGAGCCCTCAGTCAATACATGCACGAGAGCTGGACTGAGGCGGGTGATTTGCCGTTAAGCGCTGTGAGCGGAATCGCCCAGACCCGGGATGGTTATCTTTGGTTCGCAACGCAGGATGGTCTGGTTCGCTTTGACGGCGTGCGCTTCGAAGCGCTGACGCCATTGAACACGCCAGTCATGCAGAATAAATCGGTCGCCGATATCGCGCTGGCCCGTGACGGTTCGCTATGGGTCGCGATCCATAGTGGTGGCGTGTTACGGCTCAAGTCGGGACGATGGACTGCGTACGGCCTGCGCGAAGGCTTACCCAGCGATTCGGCCAGGAGTTTGCTCGCGGATTCCAAGGGGCGCGTCTGGGTTGGGACCAGTCAGGGGTTGAGCGTATTCAAAGGCGATGGCTTTTCGGACGATATCGTCAGTACATTGGCTCACGTTGAGAATGCGACGCCGCTGCTTGAGGATAGGCATGGCGCGATCTGGTTCGGATCTGGCGATGGCGTGTACCGATGGCGGAATGGTGTGGTCGATCATTACACGGTTGCGGACGGCCTGCCGCATCAGAGTGTCCTATCCGCTTACGAGGATGCGCAAGGAAGGGTGTGGATCGGCACGCGCAGTGGTCTTGCGGAATGGCGTGATAGACGGATCCTTCGCCACATGATCCCAGGTGATGCGACGCGTCAGGCGATCTTTTCGATTGGCGGCGACAGCGACCACAATCTCTGGCTCGGCACGACCAGCGGTGGTCTGATCCGCTATCGTGCGGGAAGGGCCGATGGCCTTGGTCAGAAGTATGATTTTTCCCATGTGACCGCGATCTTCGAGGATGCGGAGCGCAATCTCTGGATCGGTACATTCGGTGGTGGTCTGCATCGTTTGCACAATGGCAAATTTATCGTGTACGGCACGCCCGAGGGGTTGTCCCATGACGCGACCTATACCGCCTACGAGGATGCGCAGGGAGCAGTTTGGATTGGCACGTATGGAAGCGGATTGAATCGCTTGAAAGACGGTGTGACTACCGTGTACACGTCGGCGCATGGGCTGCGCAACGAAAATCTCGGCGTCGTAGTCGCCGCGCGCAACGGTGATGTCTGGATTGCAACCCAGGGTGGCCTGCATCGCTTGCGCGGAGGCAGGATCCGTGCCTACGGACCCGCAGAAGGCATTTCCGAGCAGCTGGTCACCGCGATAGTCGAAGATCGCACTGGCAAGATATGGGTCGGCAACAGCGAAGGATTACATCGGCTGGAAGGCGATCGCTTCCGCACATACGGCACGCGCGATGGCCTGCCGGGAAATTTTGTGGTGGCGATAATCGAGGCGCGTGCTGGGGGGCTGTGGATCGGCACGTACGATAGCGGTTTGGTGCGAATGAAGGACGGATACTTTATTACCTATCGTGGCGCGGGCCTTGATCGACAGCCGATCTCCTGCCTGCACGAAGATGCCGATGGAGTGCTGTGGATCGGTACTTACGGTGGCGGGCTGATTCGTGCGCAAGGCGGCCGTTTCAACGCGATCACCAGCCGTCATGGCCTGTTCGACGACACCATATTGAATCTGCTGGAGGATGCGCGCGGCAGATTATGGATGAGTTCGAATCGCGGGATCTTCCGCGTCGACAAGGCCGAGCTGAACGCGGTTGTGGAGGGTCGTTCGTTGCGCGTGCACAACATCGTCTACGGCAAGGATGACGGTATGCGTAGCGCCGAGACCAACGGTGGGGGAGGGGGCGCTGCGAAGCATCGCGACGGACGCTTATGGTTTCCGACCCAGAAAGGCGTGGCCGTGATCGACCCCGAGCACATTGAAACCAATACTCGGCCGCCGCCGGTGGCAGTTGAAAGGCTACGCAGCGGCAATCGCGATGTTGGTTTGCGCGCGCCGGTCGTTCTGCCGCCCGGCAGCGCCAATCTGGCAATCCACTACAGCGCACCGAGTTTCGTCGCCGCCGGAAAAGTCGCATTCCGTTACCGTCTGGAGGGTTATCAGAACGACTGGGTCGATGCCGGCACCCGCCGTGCGGCGTACTACACCAACCTCGGGCCGGGCGATTACCGTTTCCAGGTGCTCGCACGCAATCACGACGGCGTGTGGAGCCGCCGCAGCGCTTCGCTGGCGTTCTCGATCCGCCCGCATTTCTATCAGACCACGTGGTTCATCCTGCTCTGCGCGAGCATGATCCTGTTCGGCATATGGGGACTGCATCGATTGCGTCTGACTTTGGTCCTGGCCAAGGTTGCAGTATTCGAGGAACGCGCACGGATTGCACAGGAGATCCACGATGGCCTCACCCAGCAGCTCGGTGGGATCGCGATGCAGCTGGAAGCGGCGCGGGAGCGGATCGAGACAGCGGATAATCTGCAACAGGCGGCGCAGTCTGGTCGATATGTGCAGCGCGCGCGCAGTCTGGTCGAGGCGTCGTTGGAAGAGTTGCATCGACTGATCTGGGCGTTGCGTCCGGCGCGGCTGGAGGATGCAGATCTTGCCGAAGCCATCGGGCGTTTGATCGCCGAACTTGACGCCGATAGCGACATCGGGTTCGGTTATCGCATCGAAGGCGCGCCGGCCGAACTGCCGCGCGAACTGGAGGCGACGATGTTGCGCATCGCGCAGGAAGCCTTGTTCAACGCGACCCGGCACGGGCAAGCGTCGCGGATCGACGTTGTGCTCGACTTTCGCACCGATACGGTGTCTCTGATCGTCAAAGACAACGGGTGTGGTTTCGATCCGCAGTCGACCGTGACCAACAAGCGTGGCCGGTTCGGGATGCGTGGCATGGATGAACGCATGCGTCGCCTGGGTGGCGCTCTGCGCGTGCAGAGTGGTGTCGGAGTGGGCACCACCGTGCGCGCCGTGTTGCCGCGTCGGCCCTGGGTTTTTCGCGTACTGGGTGCGACGATCTGGCGCATCCGGACATCGCCGCCGTCCGCGTGATCGGAAACGAGATGAGCCAGAACACCGCAATCCGTATTCTTCTGGTCGACGATCATCCGGTGATCCTCGAAGGGCTCGATGCGCTGCTCGCATGCGCGCCGGGCGTTGAAGTTGTCGCCCAGGCCGAGACTGGTTTGGCCGCGGTAGAGGCTTACGCGCGGCATCTGCCCGATGTGATGTTGCTGGACCTGGGGTTGCCGGATATCGATGGAATCGAAGTGATCGAGCGCATCCGCAAGAAAGATTCGCAAGCGTGCATCCTGGTGCTGACCCTGCGCAGCGGCAGCATGCATGTGCAGCGCGCCGTTCAAGCCGGATGTCGTGGCTATCTGCTGAAGAACGCGCGACGCGAAGAGCTGATCGAGGCGATCAAGACGGTACATCGGGGAGGACGGCATTTTCCCGCCGCGATCGCTAGTCGATTGGCAGAACGCCGGAGCGCAGAGACCTTGAGCGCGCGCGAAATCGAGGTATTGAACTTGGTGGCGGCCGGATGTCGCGACAAAGAGATCGCGTCGAGCCTCGCCTTGGCATGCCGACGGTGAAAACCCATTTGCGCAACATCCTTGCCAAACTCGGGGTCAGCAGCCGTAGCCAAGCGATCATGGCCGGATTAGAGTCCGGCCTGATCACACCACCAAGATCGTGACGCATTTCCGCTCCTGCGTGAGCATCAGCCACCATGGGGCGCCCCGAATAAGCCAATGCGGCAGTAGCGCAAGGGCGTTTCACTCATAATGACCTAGTGTGCCTGTTAACGCTATTCGGGTACATTGCGCAGCCGTCCAGAAAGCTAGGGCGAGCAACACCAAATCATCATCACTTTGGCGATGGATGCGTCGTGAGTCCGTTCCGACATGAATCGGATCGGCGAATTTAAAAAGACAGTGATGGCGGATTCAATTGGCCGGCACAGCACACGGCCAGAATGCGCGGCGACTGAGCGAATCCAGGAGAGCTCTTTCGAGATTACCTATGCGTGCATGCTCATTCGAAAGGATGATGACAGTCCGCGATCCGAAGAGCAGAGTCGCTGCCAAGTCAGTCAGGACAAGGAGCGCCGAGATTATGTTCGTCATCATGGGCACAATGGTTCTGGGCGCGGTGATGCGGGCTGTGACCGCGCAGCTCCGGTCTCCGGACCGGGAAGCGGTCAATACGAGACTTCGGATGTGTCCCCGATCGGATCGACGCCACCCGCGACCATTGCGGTGGCAAGGGGTGCAACCTCCGTGCGAGCGTAAAGCGACGATCAGCGCCACTGCCGACGATGACAGGATTGCAATTGCAAGAACCACACAGACCGAACGTCGTGCGGTAAGTCGAGACGCCGATCTGTGGGCTGCTTCGGTGATTTTCACGGAGTGGTCAACAGCAGCGTCGCGGGTTTGGCATCGGACACGATTCCCGGTGCGCTCAACACGATCAATTTCATTAAACCCGG
This sequence comes from Lysobacteraceae bacterium, assembly GCA_008015095.1. GTDB lineage: Bacteria > Pseudomonadota > Gammaproteobacteria > Xanthomonadales > Xanthomonadaceae > Lysobacter_I. The sequence continues at coordinate 7,968 of SSEV01000017.1, forward strand.
CCAGAGCTGGGGGCATGGCGCCAGTATCGGTATCGCGGCTTACGGAGTACGCCGCTCGGCATCTATACGTTGACCTATACGGTCAGCGATGGCGTGGCCACTAAGACCGTCGCCTAATCATTGAGGCCCATTCAACTGCGGTTCGGGCGGCTCTCTGCTTCGGAGAGGGTTGTCCTGTGCACGCCCCGGCGCCCTCCCGTCCAAGGGCGTCGGGGCGATGCGCTTGGATGTGTTCATGGCTCCGAATAGTGCTTTGCAGCCAGGTATTTCTCCCTGCCGTCTGTAGTGCATGATCTGAGCAGGGTTCAGATCGCGGTATGCGGATCATGGCGTGTGGATTGGGCAGCGGGCGTCCGATCGCATTCCAACATCCGGATCGGCTTGCCGTATTCTGAGCGGATGCTGACGCCCACATCCCACGATCGCAGTCCGTTCCGCCAGAAAACCACGCTCGATGCGCTCAATCGCCTTTCGGGCGAGACGGCGATCTCAGCCCTGGGGATCGAAATCACCGAACTTGGTCACGACTGCCTTCGCGGCAGGATGCCGGTCGATCGTCGAACCCTGCAGCCTTATGGACTGTTGCACGGCGGCGCTTCGGTGCTGCTGGCCGAAACCCTGGGCAGCAGTGCGGCGAATCTTTGCGTGGCGCCGGAGGAGATGTGTGTAGGCGTCGAGATCAACGCCAATCATCTGGTCGCGGTCCGCGAAGGCTGGGTGGTGGGGACGGCCAGGCCCCTGCACATTGGCCGGCGAACCCAGGTCTGGGAAATCCGGATTGAGGATGATGCTGCGCGTTTGGTCTGTATCTCGCGGTTGACCCTCGCCGTGGTCGCGAAGCCGATCTCCGGCTGAGGGAGGGCCGCTTCGAACTTGGGGCGGGCCCGTGGCCTTTTCAGGCCTCGCCCGCACCGGCGTCGACCACACCGGTGCGTATGAAGAAAAACTCTAATCGGCTTCGGTATCGTGACGCGATGAGCGCATCCCCTGCCGCCGCGCACGCACTCCGACCGTTGCGCTATCTCTACCGTCTGCCGATGTTGGTCTGGCATGTGCTGGTCCATCTGCCGTTGACCCTGCTGTTGATGTCGGCGCCGTTCGGCGGGCTCCGGATCGGCGGCGATCTGCTGAAACACCGCATGGTCCGCTGGTGGCAGGCCGGGTTGATGCGGGTATTCGGTTTCCGTATGCGCCAAGTCGGGACACCGATCTCGGGCGCGGTGATGTTTGTCGCCAATCACGTCAGCTGGGTCGATATCGTCGCCCTGCACGCGTTCAGGATGATGGGCTTCGTCGCCAAACGCGAAATCGCGGGCTGGCCGCTGGTCGGATGGCTGGCCACGATGGGCGAGACCATCTATCACCAGCGCGGCAATCAGGAATCGTTAGGCGGGGTGCTCCACGAGATGCTGGCGAGATTGCGCGACGGGCGTGCGGTGGGCGTGTTTCCCGAAGGCCGCACCCGCAGTGGCGAAGAGGTCGGTCCCTTCCACGCACGCATCTTCCTGGCCGCCGTTGAAGCCGGCGTACCGGTGCAGCCGGTCGCGCTGCGTTACGGGGAGCGCGGCTCGGCCCAAACCGCGGTCGCCTTTGGTCCCGACGAGAGTTTCTTCGCCAACTTCATCCGTCTGTTGGGCGAACCGGGTCGAACCGCCGATGTGGTGTTTCTGGAACCGATCGCACCGGGCGATGCCGAAGGCCGCAGACGCATCGCCGAGACCGCGCGGGCGCGGATCGTCGAGGCGATGGGCCGATCCAGCGAGGACATGGATGCGCTGCCGACAGAGCCGTCGGGCGCATGAACCCTTCGCGACCCGCGAAAGAGGTGTTGGCGGATGGGGCGCGCTCGAGTTGCAGGTGCGCCATTCATGGCGCTGAACCTCTGCGTTGTTCAGCGGTGCCTTAAAACCGGGGCTTGCGAGGTCTCGCGAGTCGGTCATCCTTGATGTGTCCGAGCGCTCTGGACAGCGACGAGGACATCCGAAATCGACAGCAAATGACGATATCCGCCTCCCCCTATCAACCGCCTTTCTGGTTACGCAGCCCCCATATTCAATCGCTGTTGGCGACCAGCCCGCTGCGCCGCGCGCGTGGCGCGCTGCTGCTCAGGCGCTGCGGTGCGGTAAGCAAGCCCTACATCGTCGACGGTGGCGAGGGCGTGCGACTAGAGGGCGTGCATAGCCGCATGCCCGGAATCGAACCGCGCGGACTGGCGCTGCTGTTGCATGGTTGGGAAGGCAGCGTCGAATCCAGTTACATGCGCATGACCGCCGTGCATCTGCTCGGTGCGGGGTTCGAAGTGTTCCGGCTGAACTTCCGCGATCACGGTGACACCCATCACCTGAATCCGGCGTTGTTCCACTCGAATCGCATCGACGAAGTGGTGCATGCGGCGCAGGACGTGGCGAACCGTTTTCTCTCCGGCGCCGCGCGACCGATGGTGGTGGCTGGCTATTCGCTGGGAGGCAACTTCGCTTTGCGCGTCGCGCTGCGGGCGCGCAAGGCCGGGCTGCCGTTGGCGCGCGCTGCAGCGATCTGTCCGTTGCTCGACCCGGCGGAGACGATGACCCGGATGGAACAGGGACTCCCGTTCTACATCCGCTATTTCGAGCGCAAATGGCGCGAATCGTTGCGACGCAAACGCGACAGCTTCCCCGACTATTACGACTTCGATGACCGAGTGCTGCGCTTGCGTATGCGCGAACTCACGCGCTGGATGGTCGAGCGGCACACCGATTTCGATACCCTCGACGATTACTTCAACGGCTATTCGGTGGCCGGCGATCGTCTGGCAGGACTTGAGGTGCCCGTGGATCTGCTGACCTCGGAAGACGACCCGGTGATTCCGGTGGCCGAATTCCATGCTCTGCGCCTGCCCGAGAACGGTCGGATCGAAATCGCGGGGTGGGGCGGCCATTGCGGGTTTTTGGAATCCGCCCTGCTCGACGGCTACGCCGAACGCTGGGTGACCGAACGGCTGTCTGCGGCATTGGAATCCCACGCGTAACGCAACGGCTCCAGCCTTCAGGCGCACTTCGAGCGGCCAGATTGACGCGCCCGCTCCGTGTTTCGCAGCCGGATCAGCCCCGTGACCGCGTGCGGATGCGGTTGGCTGGATGCGCTCGGCTTGATCGCAGGCAATTCGCCCGAGGGGGGAGGGGCTACACTATGCCGCTCCGGGCCGTTCCGGCCGTCTGTCGACACATCCCATGCAGCAACCCATCATCGACGCCCTGCGGCGCGGCGCGGTCGCCGAAGCTTTGTCGCTGGCGCGCGTCGCCGTCGCCGAAGCTCCGCACGATGCCCGCGCGCATGCGCTTCTGGCCCATGCCGCCCGCGCCAACGGCGATCACGCCGCGGCTGCGAACGCGATCAATCGCGCCGTCCTGCTGGCTACGGACAATGCCGAGCTGCATTTCCAGCGCGCGGGTTTCCTGCTCGACGATCGCAAACTCAACGAGGCCCAGGCGGCGTTGAGCCGTAGCCTCACGCTCGATCCCAATCAGTTCGACGCCTACATCGTCCAGGCGCAGATGGCGCTCGGGCGTGGCGATCTGGACGAAGCCGAGCGACTGGGCCGAACCGCCGCGCGTCTGGCGCCGGAGCATCCCTGGGTCAAGACTGTAACCGGCATGGTCTCGCTACGCCGTGGCGACGGGGCGCGCGCGCTGGCGCTGTTGACCCAGGCAGCGAGCGCCGCGCCCGACGATCTGCAGGTCGTGTATGCGTTGGGATTCGCGCATCTGCAACAAGGCCAGGCCGCCTTTGCCGAACAGGCCTTTCGTAAAGTCATGGAGCTCTCGCCGCGTCTGCATGGCTTGCGCGGCATGCTTGCCGATCTGTTGCTCCAACAACAACGCCCGCATGAAGCGCGCGAGGTGTTGCAACCCTTGCTCGACGATCCCGAAAGCGCGACGCCGGGGCTCAAACGGATGACCGCGGAGTTGGAGCTGGCGCTCGGCCGCCATGAAAGCGCGACCATCTTGCTGCGCGAAGCCTTGCACGAGGATCCGAGCGATCCGCGCACGCTCGCCGTACTGGCCGAAGTCTGGCGTCGCAGCGGCGATTTCGCCGACGCCCGCGACACTTTGGATGCTGCGCTCGAGCGAACGCCTCGGCATGCGGGACTGTGGCAGGTGCGTCTGGCGTTCGAGCCGGAAGCCAGTGATGGCGCGCACGCGGTCATCGAACGTTGGTTGCAGGCGATGCCGGAGCAGGTGGATGCCCTTGATGCCCTGATGCATCTGCATGAAGCCGCTGGCCGCCGTGAAGAAGCCGACGCCCTGGCGCAGCGCATCGTGGTGCTGGAGCCCGGCCGCAGCAGCGCGGAAATGCGCGTGCTCGATCGGTTGATGCGCGAAACGCCGGAGCTTGCAGTGACGCGCGTGGAAGGACTGATCGCCCGGGCCGGCGGCAACGCGCAGACGCGGCTCGGTCTGCTGCCATGGCTGGGTTATGCGCAGGACCGCGCCGGTCTCCATGCGGATGCCGTCGCGACCTGGTCCGAAGCCGCCGCCGCCAAAGCTGCGACGCGCTGGCCGCTGCTGCAAACGGGGCCGACCGGCGGTTCCTGGCCGACGCCGGCCATCGCCGCCCCCGGCACGCCGCCGGTCGCATATTTATGTGGTCTGCCGGGTTCGGGCGTGGAACGGGTCGCGGCCGTCATCGGTCATGCCGGCTATCCCCTGCGCGACGATCGTTTCGGGCCGAATCCACCGCAAGACCCGATGCAGAATCCCGATACCTTCGCGGCCATCGCCGATGGTCGGCTGGCCCCCGAACGCGTCCTCGCCGAATGGCGGGCGGCGCTGCCGGCGCGAGGCGTACACGATGGCGTCGTGATCGATTGGCTTCCGTTCTGGGACAACGCGCTACTGAAAATGCTGCGTCCGTTGCAGCCTGAGGCGATCGTGCTTTTCGCCGTGCGCGACCCTCGCGACATGCTGCTGGAGTGGTTGGCTTTCGACAGCGTGGTACCGTACGGTATGGCTTCTCCACTTGAGGCCGCGCGCTGGCTGGCCACCCATCTGGCGCATGTGGTCGAGTTCGTGCGCGAGCGGCCGCAGCCGCATCACCTCGTTCGCACCGACCGCGCGACCGAGGACATCGAGGCTTTCGCTGCCGATGTCGGCGGCGGGCTTGGTCTGGAAGAGATCCGCGTGCCGCCGCCGGCCTTGCTCGGTCCCAAACGCTTCCCCTTCGGGCATTGGCGACAGTATGCGAAAGCGCTTGCCGAACCTTTCGCGCAATTGTCCGCGGTCGCGCAGGCGTTGGGGTATCCCGAGCGCTGAAGCATTCCTCATCATCGGCAAGGAGTTCGAGCATGCGAATCGTCAGCGACAGTTTTGCGCACGGCCAGCGCATTCCGGCCGAATTCGCGATGGGCACGCCGCAGGGCTTTGGCCGCAACCGCAACCCGCATCTTCGTTGGGAGGATCCACCCGTTGGCGTTCGTTCGTTCGTGCTGATGTGCATCGACACCGATGCGCCGACGGATGGCGCTTTGGTCGCAAACCCCGGGGCGCCGATTCCGGTGGAACATCCGCGCGGTGATTTCGTGCATTGGGTCATGGCTGACATTCCCGCCGATACGGATGAATTGGCGGCGGGCGCCTGCAGTGACGGCGTCACTCTCGGCGGCAAGATATCTCCGAACGGACCGATCGGCGAGCGCCAGGGGTTGAACGACTATACCGGCTGGTTCGCGGGCGACGCGGCGATGGGTGGAGATTATTTGGGCTACGACGGCCCGTATCCGCCCGCGCACGATCTGCGCCTGCACCGGTATTTCTTTCGATTGTTCGCGCTGGACGTCGAACGCCTGGATCTGCCGGCCAAATTCACCGTTGCCGATGTATTCCGTGCGATGCATGGCCATACCCTGAGCGAAGCAGCGACTTACGGCACGTACACCCTGCATCCTGAGGTAAGCGGTTGAGGATGCGGCCTGCGCCGTGCATGCATGAATGACGCAGGCTAAAGTAAAGCGCGCTCAACAAAGCGCACTCGACAAAGCGAGCCCGCCCAAACAACAGTGGGATCGATCACGACGGTAGGATGGCCACGATTTGAACCACGATCATCCGAATCGGAACAAACTGGGGCGTGGCGATGCCGACCACGGCAATCCCTATCACAGTCCGGACGCCAGGGTCGCCGACATCGCACCGCAAGCGAGGTTGAAGATCGAACAGGCCGGGCGCTGGCGTCGATTCTTCAATTTCGTCATCGATTACGCCTGCTACAACCTGCTCGGGGCGCTCGCGATGGTTCCCTACGCCGCCTATCTCTACGCGCAAGGCGGCGATGCGGCCCTGGCGCAATTGGAAGAGACGAATTTTCTGCGCGACCTCGTTATCGCTATACTGATGCTGTTGATCTACTACATCCCGATGGAAGCCTTGTTCGGTGCGACCATCGGAAAATTCCTCACCGGCACGCGAGTGGTCGACGAGCGTGGCGGCAAACCGACGCTCGGCCAGGTGGTTGCCCGCAGCTTCGCGCGCCTGATTCCGTTCGAGCCGTTGTCGGTGCTGTTCATGGACGAGGACAAGCGCGGTTGGCACGATTCGTTGGCCGCCACGTATGTCGTACGCAAGCGCTGACCGCGTGATCCGGTCGAAGTCGAGCGTCCGGCGCTCAGATTCCGAGCTCGGGCTTTCCGCGATCCGCGCCGTTTGCCTAATGGGCGAACAGCCCAGTTGCGACAACCTGCTGTGCGGCCGATGCTCAGAGCGATAGCGGCAGGGCGCTAAGGGTCAGGACTTCGCCGCCGGGGCCGGTCAGGCGCAGACGCATCGGTTGCGTCTCGCGCAATTCGGCCTTGAACGTGCCCTTGAGCAAAGCGCTCATTTGCGCGTCGGCCTGATTTTTGGCGTCTTCGCAAGCCATCCTGGTGCTGATCGAAAGATCGAGTTCGACTCGGTTAGACGTGGCGCGGTATTCGCCGCGAAGCGTATTGCAGCCGCCGTTGGCCGTGGCGGTGCCGTCAGCATCGAATTTCAGTTCATAAGACATGCCCGCGGCGAACAGTGCTTCGAGCGCGGCGCCCTCGGTCGCAGTCGCGGTGTCCAGCTTCCACCCGCCGACGTTGATGAGCTCGTCCCTGGACAGGCGCGCCTTGGGGGCGGCCTCGAAGGCGTCGGCCATAGGCTTGCCCGCATGCGGCACGGCAGCGCAGGCGCTGGCTGTGAAAACGGCGAAAGCGCATACCAGTGCGAAGCAAGGCAGTGTGGAACGCGATGTCATGACAATCTCCGGAAGAGAGGTGCGAAAACAGCGAATGGCCGTGTGGAGCGCATCGTAAGCCACGGCGGCCCGAACTCATCGTGCGCCGGTCTCGGATTCGACCACCAGATCCAGCACGTAGGCCAGCGTGGAGGCGTCCGCTGGCGGATTGGCGATCGGGTAGCGCTTGAGCCGCAACACATTGCGCGTGCCTTTCTCGTGCGTATAGCCCTCGATCTGGTCGTACAACATGTGCCACTCACCGGGCGCGCCGACGCGCAGACCGTTCTGGTCGTAGCGCAACTCGCGGATCTGCAGACATTCGGCGCCTTCGATCACGGCGTGTGGGCAGGGGACGCGTTGCGCGGCCACTTCGATGAAGACGGTTTCGCCCGGCCCACCGTAACGGGACTGCGTGGTGGGCTCGCCGACGAAACGCAGCCGGTCGCCGTCTGTCGTGGTCAATTCCAGCCGCGGCAGACCGGTCGCCGGCAGCCCCCATGCGATCCGGCCCTTGAGACGGCTCGCGACCTCGTGATCGAGCGCCATCAACGCCGGGTCGGCGCAGGCCATCTTGGTCGCAATCATGGGCGTGATGTGGATCGCGTCGCCATCGATGCGGAATTTTCCGCTCATGCTGTTGCAGGCGTTGGCGACACGGAGCCGGTCTTGGGCGAAGTCGAGCTGGACCGGCGCCTCGGCGCGCACGAACAAAGCCGTGATGCGTTGCCCCCGAGAGTCCGTGGCCTCTTCCAGGCGCCAGTGGTAGGCGCCAAGTTCGGACTCGGACGCTGTGGCCGGTACCGGAGGAGGTGTGGATTCGGGCGGCGCGGGAGGCTGCGCGCAGCCGGCCACGCCGATGAGTAAGGCAAGCATCATGTGCGCTTTCACGAGCTTCTCCATGGCCGATCGGCAATCTTGAACGCCATCGTACGGAAAACAGGGTGAAACGCGGTGTTCGGGTTCATTGTCCATTGGGGATCAGCCAGAGCAGGATTGCGCCGGCGACGAAACGATAGATCGCGAACGCGGTGAAACGGTGCGTCTGGATATAACGCAGCAGCCATTTCACCGCGATGAAGGCGGTGACCGCGGACGCGAGGAACGCGATGCTGAGTGCGGTCCAATCTTCGTGCGCGATGTCGCCATCGCGGTATAGATCGAGCAATTCGTAGGCGGTGGCCGCGAACATGGTCGGAATGCCGACCAGGAAGGCGAATTCGGTCGCAGCGACGCGACTGGTCGTGCCCAGCAACAAGGCGACGAAAATCGTAGCGCCCGAGCGCGATGTGCCAGGAAATACGCCTGCGACCACCTGCGCCACGCCGACCAGCACGGCGACGGTCCAACTGATCGCAGTGCGTTCGCCCAAAGCCGCCGCGCGCCTGGCGGCGAAGTGCTCGGCCAGCAGCATCCAGGCGCCGCCGAGGATCAGAGCCCAGGCCACTGGCGTGACCTTCTCCGGCAACTCCCAGCCCAGGGCCTTGACCAGCAGACCGCCGATCGCGGTCACGGCGAATGCAACGGCGAGCTTGATCGCATAATCGCGATGTTCCTGTTTTCCAAAACCAAGCGTCAGGTTCCATAGGCGCCGCCAATAGATCGCGACAACAGCAAGAATCGCGCCGGCCTGGATCGCGATATTGAACAGGTCGCTGCGCCGTCCCAGCCAATGTTCCGCGATCAGCAGATGTCCGGTGCTGGAGATCGGCAGGAATTCGGTAATGCCTTCGATGATGCCGAGCAACAGCGCGGCGAGCAGATCGGTCATGGAGTGCCCGGGAACGTGGCGACGCAGGGAGCGACATGCTAGCGTACGCGCAGCACATCGCCTATCTCGGCGACTGATGAGACTCGGCTAAGCTGCAGGGGGCAGAATGGCCAGCATGTCGGATACGCACTCGGGCCGGACGGCTCCCGGTGTTCTGCGCAACGCGCTATCGAAACCGGTCGTCGGCTATGCGCTGCTGACGCTGGTGGCCGTGGCCACGATCGCGATCGTCTTCCAGATGCAGCATCGCGTGCAGCAGGCGCGGGATCGCGCCACGTTACTGGGAGAGCTGCATCGCACGGGTCTGCGCCTGAGCGCGCTCGAATGGGAGGCGATGCACCAAGCCACGCTTCAGCCCGAACTCAAAGACGATATCGACAGCGCTCTCGCCGAGAGCGCGGAGCTGATCGGCCGATTCGCAAGCGAAGATGCTACGCCCGGGCTGACATTGCTGCTTGGTGATCAACAACGCTATAACCAACTGATTCGGCAACAAGTGCGGGCTCTGGTCGCGGGACGACGAGAACGCGCGGAAGCGATCGATGAAGCCCATACTGATCCCTTGTTCGACCGCATCGACGAACGTTTGCAGAGCATCACGACCGACCTCGACCGCCAAGTCCACGGGCAACAACAAGCGGTCAACGGCATCTCCCTGGCGCTGGTGCTCGCCAGCCTGTTGCTCTGTGGTCTGCTGATGTGGCGCAATTACGCCATCTTGCAGCGCCGGATCGAATCTCAGAATCAATTGAGCGCGACCCGTCATCGCGAGGAATATCTCGCCCGGCTGATGGAGAATGCCGGGGAGTTGCTGGTGGTCGCGGATGCGCATGGCGAAATCCGCTTTCTTGGCGGCGCGGTGATGCGCATGATCGCGATGCGCCAGGAAGACCTGGTCGGACGCAAGATGGAGCAGTTCTGCCATCCAGAGGACTGGTCGAAGGCGCAGGCGATGTTCGAGGCGGCGCGACGCACTCCCGGGATGCCCAGCCAGGGCCTGCTGCGCGCCTATGGCCACAACGGCGATTGGCGGATTTTCGACGTCACCGTCGCCAATATGCAGCACGATCCGCTGATCGCCGGATTCATCCTGAACATCCGCGACGTCACCCAGCGCGTGCGCGCCGAACAGCAATTGCACGATCTGGCCTATCGCGACCTGCTGACCGGATTACCCAACCGCAGTTACCTGACCCAGAGTCTGGAAAGCCGGATCGCGGCATTGCAGCGCGACGAGAGCATCGCCTTGTTGTTCGTCGATCTCGATGATTTCAAGCACGTCAACGATAACTACGGCCATGAGGCCGGCGATCGGTTGCTGAAGGAAATAGGCGGCCGCCTCGGCGACGTGTTGTCAGCGAATGATGTTCTGTCGCGCTGGGACGGCGATGTGTTCGTCATTCTGGCCGAGCATGGCCGCAAGCCCGATGCGCTCGGAGATCTCGCCGAGCAGCTGCTGTCGAGGTTGAGCAAACCGTTCGATCTGCTCGGTCAGGAACTGGTGTTGAGCGCAACGATCGGGATTTCGGTGTCGCGCAAGGAAGTCGATGCCGATGCGCAATCGGCGTTGCGCCGCGCCGACCAGGCCCTGCATCAGGCCAAGCAGCATTGCAAAGGCAGTTACCGCTTCTACGACGCGCACGACAGCGTTTCCGCGCAGGCGCCGCGAATGAAACTGATGACCGATCTGCATCGTGCGATCGACCGCGGCGAGATCGAAGTGCATTATCAACCGATCGTGAAGCTCGCCGACGGCGGGTTGGATCGCGCCGAAGCGTTGTTGCGCTGGCGCCATTACGAGCGCGGGATCGTGCCGAATGGCTTGTTTCTGGGCATCGCCGAGGACAATGCGCTGATCGAGCGATTGGGGCGCGAGGTGTTCCGGCAGACCGTCGCCGGTATCGCGCTGTGGCTGTCGCGCACGACGTTGCCCGCCGAGTTTTGCGTCCATGTCAATTTCTGTCCGCGCGAATTGCGCGCTCCGGGTTTCGCGCGGATGGCTGCGGAAACGCTGTTCGAATACGGCGTACGCCCGGAACGGATATGCATCGAAATCACCGAACGCTCCCTGCTCGACATGGGCGCGGGCGACCACAAATGGGCTTCGGAACTGACCGCGATCGGTCTGCGGTTGTGCCTGGATGATTTTGGAACCGGCTATTCCTCGCTCTCCAGTCTGCACCAGTACCCGTTGTCTGGCTTAAAAGTCGACGGCAGCTTCGTCGAACGGCTGAGCAACGACGTTTCGGCGACGGTCGTGCTTGATGCAGTGCGTTCGGTCGCCGAAGCGTTTTCGCTGCGCCTGATCGCCGAAGGCATCGAAACCGAAGACCAGCGGCAAAGGTTGCGTGCGTTGCGCTACGTGTACGGTCAGGGCCATCTGTTCGCGCCGGCCATGCCGGTCGACGAATTCGCCAACCGGTTTCTGATTCCGGCGAGGAGCGGATCGTTTGAACTTGAAGGCGACCGTCCGGCGATGCAGTGATCGCCGCGCGTAGACAGCCTTCGGCAAGCGGCGGCCCCTGTTCCCACAGGAGCCGCCGCAGTGGCGCATCGGTGGATCGGATCAGTGGATCAAATCACTGGAACGGATCAGCGGCAGCAGGTGTTGCTCGCCCACAACGGACGACCAGCCGCTGAGTAGACCACCACATTGCCGTCGTTCTGCACCGCGAGGAAGGCGCCAGGATTACCGTAAGTCACGGTATGCCAACGCGCTTGACCGATGTTGTTGTAGACCACCAGATTGCCGTCGCCTTGCATATGCAGGGTATGGCCGCTGCCATAAACGTGGTTAGCCCAGAGCGCACCCACGCCGGCTTGATACAGCACCAAATTGCCGTCGCCCTGGATGACGAAAGTGAAGCGGCCATCGCAGGAGGTGACCGATCCGCCTGTCGGCAGCGAGGTGCCGCTGGCCATGATGCCGCAACCCGGCGGCGGCGGGGTGCCGCCGCCCAGCGTGTAGAGCAGCAGGTTCGGCGAACCCGCGCCGGCATTGATGACCTTGTTGGGTGTCGCGCTGCCGACCAGCGCGTTGCGCACTGTAGCGGGC
>SSEV01000244.1 GCA_008015095.1 Lysobacteraceae bacterium
CCAGCTGCAGGGCGACGAGCGTTTCCTACGCGAAGTCGCGATCCCGACCTCGCGCGGCATGATCACCGATCGCAACGGCGAACCGCTGGCGGTGTCGACGCCGGTCGAATCGATCTGCGCCACACCGCAGGAAGTGCTGGACGCGCCGGGGCGGCTGCCGCAACTGGCGCAAGCGCTGGATATCGAAGTCGAGACCCTGACGCGCAAGTTGATCCAGCGCAAGGACAAGGACTTCGTCTATCTCAAGCGGCGGATCAACCCGGCTGAGGCGCGCAAGATCGTCGCGCTCGGCGTGCCCGGAGTCTATTCACAGCGCGAATATCGTCGTTTCTACCCGCAGGGCGAGGCGATCGCGCATGTCCTCGGATTCACCAATATCGACGACCGCGGCCAGGAGGGCCTGGAGCTGGCGTTCGATGCGCGGCTGAGCGGCAAGCCCGGAATGAAGCGGGTGATCCGCGATCGCCGTGGTCGTGTGGTCGAGGAAGTGCTGCTGGTCAGCCCCGCTGAGCCGGGTAAGCAATTGACCCTGACCATCGGTCGGCGCATCCAATATTTGGCCTATCGCGAACTCAAGCGTGCACTGGTCGAAACCGGCGCCAAGAGCGGTTCCGCGGTGGTGCTCGATGTCGCCACCGGCGAAGTGCTGGCGATGACGAATCTGCCCTCGTTCAATCCCAATGCGGTGAGCACCGGCAATCGCGATGCGCATCGAAATCGCGCCGTCACCGACGTGATCGAGCCGGGGTCGACGATCAAGCCGCTCACCGTGGCCGCCGGGCTGGAAGCGGGCAAGATCACGCCGCGCTCGGTGTTCGACACTAATCCAGGCTGGATTCCCAACGGCGAATTCCGCACCACCGACACCCACAACTACGGCGTGCTCGACACCACCGGCGTGATCCGCAAGAGTTCGAACATCGGTGCGGCGAAGATCGCTCGGTTGCTGCCGAATCGCGATTTTCATGCATTCCTGCAGCGTTTCGGCTACGGACACAGTACCGGCAGCGGGTTTCCGGGCGAAAGCGCGGGATCGCTGCCGCCGCCGTCGCGGTGGAGCGGCACCACCAAACAGACGCTGTCCTATGGCTATGGCCTCAACGCCACGCCGCTGCAGATCGCGCGGATCTACGCCACGCTCGGCAACGGTGGGCGCGCGGTCACGCCGACTTTCATCAAGGGCGAGGTCGGCGCTACGACTCAGGTGCTTGATCCTGCGATCACGAAGGAAGTGTTGCGGATGATGCAGACCGTGACCGAGCGGGGCGGCACCGCCACTCAGGCGGCGATCCTCGGTTATCACGTCGCCGGCAAGACCGGCACCGCGCGCAAATTCAAGAAAGGCGGCTATTCAAGGCGCTACATCGCGTTCTTCGCCGGCCTGGTGCCGGTGGACAATCCGCGCTTTTCGATGGTGGTGGTGATCGACGATCCCGATCCCGAGCGTGGTTACTTCGGCGGCATCGTATCCGCGCCGGTATTCAAGAACGTGATGGAGGGTGCGCTGCGGCTGATGGACGTGCCGCCGGACGACATCGAGACCTGGCTCGCCGCGCAGGCCGCTGCCCAGGCTGCGCACAAGCCGCGCAGCGCCGCCGTGCTTGAGGCGATTCCTACCGAAGCGAGCCCTGCCGAAACGGCCGACGCTATCGATGAAGCGTCGATCCGGCCGATCGACGCGTTGCCGGTCGAAGGCGGCGCGCGATGACGATGAGCCTTCAGCACAGCATGCGTCTCGCCGAATTGTTGCCCGATATCGACGGCATTGCGCCGGCATTGTCGATCTGCGGCTTGGTCCAGGACAGTCGCGCAGTACGGCCCGGCGATGCCTTCGTCGCGATCGGCGGTTTCGGCGCGCATGGCCTGAACTTCGTCGCGCAGGCGCGCGCCGCGGGCGCGCGCGCGATCCTGTTCGAGCCGCCGATGCCGGAAGACATCGCGGTCGCGGATGCGGCGGATGCGCCGTTGATCGCCGTGCCTGGATTGCGCGACCGCCTCGGTGCTTTGGCCGATACGTTCCATGACCGGCCTTCGCAGGCGATGACCACCGTCGGTGTCACCGGCACCAACGGCAAGACATCGACCGTGCAATTGCTGGCGCAGGCCTGGACCTTGCTGGGACAACGCGCCGGCACCATCGGCACGCTCGGCGTCGGTCTGTACGGCGCCGCGGCGCCGACCGGCTTCACCACGCCGCTGGTGTTGCAGTTGCACGCGGCGCTGGCGGATCTCCGTGGGCAGGGCGCGGCTGCGGTGGCGATGGAAGTCAGTTCGCATGCGCTCGATCAGGGGCGCGTCGACGCCGTGCATTTCAAGGTCGCGGTGTTCACCAATCTGACCCGCGATCATCTCGACTACCACGGCACGATGCAGGCGTACGGCGAGGCCAAAGCCAAATTGTTCGCGTGGCCCGGGCTCGAAGCGGCGGCGATCAACCTGGACGACGCGTTTGGTCGCGCATTGCATGCGCGATTGCCGCGGTCGGTACGTGCGATCGGGCTGAGTTCGCGCGGTGCGGCCGATGCCGTGCTGCGCGCCGAACAGATCGCACTCGACCTGGCCGGCATCGGTTTCGTGCTGTGCGCCGAGGGCGAACGGCATGTGTTGCGCTCGCCGCTGCTCGGACGATTCAACGTCGACAACCTGCTTGCAGTCGCCGGCGCGTTGTACGCGCTCGGCGAAAAGCCGGCCGCGATCGCGGCGACGCTGTCGGCCCTGTGGCCGGTGAACGGGCGCATGAACCGCCTTGGCGGCGACGGCCGCCGGTCACTGGTGGTGATCGATTACGCGCATACGCCCGATGCGTTGGAGCAGGCGTTGACCAGTTTGCGCGAGCACGCTGTCGGGCGCCTGATCTGCGTTTTCGGCTGCGGTGGCGAGCGCGATCGGGGTAAGCGGCCGCAGATGGCGGAGATCGCCGAGCGGCTGGCCGATACGGTCATCGTCACCGACGACAATCCCCGGGGCGAAAGCGGCGATGCGATCGTCGCCGACATCGTCGGTGGGTTCTCCACGCCGGCTCGGGCGATGGTCGAGCGCGATCGCGCGGCGGCGATTGCCCGAGCGATCGGTGTCGCAGGCCCCGACGATATCGTGCTGGTGGCGGGCAAGGGCCACGAGCCGTATCAGGAGATCGACGGCGTGAAGCATCCGTTCGACGACGCCGAGATCGCGCGTGCATGTTTGGAGGCGCGGGCATGATCGCGATGACGCTCTCGCGAATCGCGCGCGCCGTGAACGGCCGCCTGATCGGCGTCGATGTCGAGGTCGATCATGTGGTCACCGATACGCGCAATCTGAGCGTGGAAGCGGCCAGCGCCGGTCTGTATGTGGCCCTGAAAGGCGACAACTTCGACGGCCATGACTATGTCGCCCAGGCTGCCGTCGGCGGCGCGCGCGCGGCGCTGGTATCGCGACCGCTCGCGCTGGATTTGCCCCAGGTGGTGGTGGCCGATACGCAACTGGCGTTGGCCGATCTGGCCGCTTCAGTCCATAGGGAGCGTGACGCCAAGGTGATCGCGATCACCGGCAGCAACGGCAAGACCAGCGTGAAGGCCCTGACCACCGCGATTCTCGAACGCGCCGGCCGCGCTTACGCTACGCCGGGCAACCGCAACAACGAGATCGGCATGCCGCTGACGGTGCTGGACGCACCGGAAGACGCGCAATTCGCGGTCTACGAAATGGGCAGCGGCGCGCCGGGCGATATCGCCTATCTCACCCGGATCGCGCCGCCGCATGTGGCCTTGGTCAACAATGTCGCGCCCGCGCATATCGAGCGGATGGGCAGCCTGCTCGGCATCGCCGACACCAAGGCGGCGGTTTACGACGATCTGGTCAACGGCGGCGTCGCCGTGATCAACGCCGACGATGCGTTCGCGCCGTTTTTCGCGGAGCGCGCGCATGGTCATCGCATCATCAGATTCGGCCTGGAGGCTGGCGCCGACGTCACCGCGCGCGATATCGCATTGAACGCGCACGGCTCGCGTTTCGTGCTGATCACGCCGGAGGGCGAAGCGGAAGTCGAGCTGGCCATGCCCGGCCGCCACAATGTCGCCAATGCCTTGGCCGCCGCTTCGCTGGCGCTGGGCGCGGGCGCATCGTTGCAGACCATCACTGAAGGCCTGAACGCAGCACGGCCAGTCGCCGGCCGCCTGATCAGCCACATGATCGCGCCGGGCGTCGTCCTCATCGACGACAGTTACAACGCCAATCCGGGATCGTTGAAGGCGGCGATCGAAACGATGGCCAGTCTGGGCGGCGAACGCTGGCTGGTGTTGGGCGATATGCGCGAATTGGGCGATGACGGCGTCGCGCTGCATGCCGAGGTCGGCCGTCGCGCCCGCGATTCCGGCATCGCTCGGTTGTACGCGCTGGGCGCATTGAGCGCCGCTGCGGCCGAGGCCTTCGGCGAAGGCGCGCAATTGTTCGAAACGCACGCAGCGCTGGCCGAGCGCTTGCGCGCGGATCTCGACGCATCGCCGCGCGCCGTCGAAGCGGGTGCGATCGCATTGCGCGTGTTGGTGAAAGGCTCGCGCGGCAGCGCGATGGACAGAATCGTCGCGGCCGTGCTCGCGACACAGGCGACCACCGCAGGCGGGGGACAGACGCATGCTGCTTGAATTGACGCGTTGGCTGGAGCAGTTGCAGAGCCTGTTCGGCCTGTTCGGGTATCTCACCTTCCGCGGCATCCTCGCCGCGTTGACCGCCCTGTTCCTGTCGTTGTGGTGGGGCCCGGCGGTGATCGCGCGCCTGGCCAAGCTCAAGGGCGGCCAGCCGATCCGCAAGGACGGTCCGCAATCGCATTTTTCCAAAGCCGGCACGCCAACCATGGGCGGCGCCCTGATCCTGCTGACCGTGCTCGCCTCGGTGCTGCTGTGGGGCGATCTGCGCAATCGTTATGTCTGGCTGGTGCTGCTGGTGATGGTGGCTTATGGCTGGATCGGCTGGTGGGACGACTGGATCAAGATCGTCAAGCGCGATCCCAACGGGATGCGCTCGCGCACCAAGTACGCGTTGCAGTCGCTGTTCGGTCTGGCTGCGGGGCTGTTTCTGTACTTCACTGCCGATGCGCCGGCCGCGACCACGCTCTACATTCCCTTCTTCAAGAACGTGGCGCTGCCCTTGGCTGGCGTGGCCGGCGCGATCTTCTTCGTGACCATCGCGTATTTCTGGGTGGTCGGGTTCTCTAACGCGGTCAATCTGACCGACGGTCTCGACGGCCTGGCGATCATGCCGACCGTGCTGGTGGCATGCGCGTTGGGCGTATTCGCCTATGCATCGGGCAATGCGGTGTTTTCCGAATACCTGGGCATTCCCAAAGTGCCGGGCGCGGGCGAATTGGTGATCATCTGCGCGGCGATCGCCGGCGCCGGACTGGGCTTTCTGTGGTTCAACACCTATCCGGCGATGGTGTTCATGGGCGATATCGGCGCGCTGGCCCTCGGCGCGGTGCTCGGCCTGATCGCGGTCATCGTGCGCCAGGAACTGATCCTGGTGGTGATGGGCGGTATTTTCGTGATCGAGACGCTCTCGGTGATGATCCAGGTCGCCTCGTTCAAGCTCACCGGCAAACGCGTGTTCCGGATGGCGCCGATTCACCATCATTTCGAGCTGAAGGGCTGGCCGGAACCGCGGGTGATCGTCCGTTTCTGGATCATCTCGGTGATCCTGGTGCTGGTCGGCCTGGCCACGTTGAAGGTGCGCTGATGGCCGCACGTTTCTCCAGCGCATGGAATACGCTGC
>SSEV01000175.1 GCA_008015095.1 Lysobacteraceae bacterium
ATGTAGGCATTGGTGTTGGCCGGGTTGCCGACCACCAGCACTTTCACATTGCGCGAAGCGGCAGCGTTCAGCGCCTTGCCCTGCACGGTGAAGATTTCGGCGTTCTTCAGCAACAGATCCTTGCGCTCCATGCCCGGACCGCGCGGCATCGCGCCGACCAGCAGGGCGTAGTCGGCGTCTTTGAACGCGACCATCGGATCGTCGGTGCCAACCATACCGGCGAGCAGTGGGAAAGCGCAGTCTTCCAGCTCCATCATCACGCCCTTGAGCGCGGCCTGGGCCTTGTCCAACGGCAGTTCCAGCATTTGCAGAATCACCGGCTGGTCCTTGCCGAGCATTTCGCCCGAAGCGATACGGAACAGCAGGGCATAACCGATCTGACCGGCGGCGCCGGTGACGGCAACTCGAACAGGGGCTTTCATCAACACGACTCCTCAAACATTTGAAATGTAGGGTGGGCCTTGGCCCACTATTGAAACCTTGCCGACGCGCCGCGAATGATCGAAACCATTCCGAGCGGCGTCCGGTGCGATCGGATATGCCGTAACGGCGGGTTTGAGCCCGCCCTACGACGCCCGGTTATCGCAGTTCGGAGAAGAACTCCTTGATCCGCTGCATCCCTGGCGCCAGTTGTGGCGTCGGACAGGTGTAGCTGATCCGTAAGGCGCGCGGCTCGCCGAACGCAGAACCTGGTACGCAGGCCACGCCTTTGACTTCGAGCAATGCGTTGCACAAATCAATGTCGTTGGCAATGCTGGCGCCGCTTGGGCCGTGAGTCCTGCCGTAGTACGCGCTGACGTCGGGAAACACATAGAACGCACCCTGTGGGCGCGGACAGACGATGCCGGGAATCTCCGCCAACACCGACAGCACTTGGTCGCGTTTGGCCTGGAATTCGAGATTCTTCGCGGCAGGCACGTCCTGCGGCCCAGATAGCGCGGCGATCGCGGCGGCGGTCGTCACTTCGGGCAGATTGGTGATGTGGTTGGAGTTCATCGTCACCACCGCCTTGGCCACCGCTTCCGGCCCGGCCATGAAACCCACGCGCCAACCGGGCATGCCATAGGTCTTGGACAGCGAATCGATGAAGATCATCCGTTCGCGCAGTTCCGGGCGGAAATGCACGAAATTGTGGTAGCCCACGCCGTCGAACACCATGCGGTTGTAGATATCGTCGGCAATGATCCAATTATCCGGATGCCTGATCAGCACATCGGCGAGTGCGGAAATCTCGTCGGCGGAATACACCATTCCGGTCGGGTTGGAAGGGTTATTGAACAGAAAGACTTTCGGCTTCCTCGCCAGCGCTGCGTCGAGCTGTGCAGGCGTGAGCTTGTAGTTCTGCCCCGATGGGCAGGACAACAGATCGATCTTGGCGTTGACGATCTCGGCGATGTCGAGATAGCTGGTCCAATACGGTGTCGGGAAGGCGATCGTATCGCCTTCGTCGAGCAAGACCTCGGCGAGGTTGTAGATGACGTGTTTCGCGCCGACGCCGGTGACCACGTTGGCGCGGCCATAACCGGCGAGCCCGATGGCCTCGATATGTTTCAGAAACGCATCAAGCAGGGCATCGGCGCCACGATTGCTGCCGTACTGCCCGGAATCCTTGTTCAGGGACTCGCGCACGGCATCGTAGACATGCTGCCCGGGGAGAAAATTCGGTACGCCGATCGAGAAACTGATGATGTCGCGGCCTTCGGCTTTCAGCCGTTTGGCCTTGTCGGCGACGACCATGATCGCGCTGGGCTTGGCGCGACCGACGCGCTTGGCGAGGAGAGGCATGGGGTTGACCCGCGGGAGGTTTAGACTATTGTAGCCGCGGGGCATCGGCATCGCAGCATACAGGCATGCAACAAGGACGCCGCCACGCGACCGAAACCAACTGCGGCCGTGCCAGGACAGGATCCCGGCCGCCTCCGAAGATTCAGGATCGGATATAGGGGACTCAGCGTGAATATTCGACATTTCTCCCTGCTGGCTGTGCTCGTATTCGGGCTGGCCGCCACCGCGGCGAACGCCGCCACCCGCACCCGTGTCGCCACCGACGAGAGCGGCAAGCAGGTCAAGGTCAATGGCAGCATCGTGATCATCGAACCGGATATCGAGCTGTCGATCGTTTTGGCCGGGGGCATGAACGAACCTCGCAAGGAATGGTCCGATACGGCCCGCCGCCTCTTCCCGGCCGCAGTCCATGGCCAGATGCAAGGCAAGCAGTCGAGCCTGGCCCCCGATTACGACATCCCCGACGATCTCGACCCGACATCCCAGCTCGGCCAAGTCATCCGCCTATACGACGCGGTCGCTATGAGCATCGCGTACTCGACAATGCCCGGATCGGTCCTGGCGACCAAGAAGGACGCCAAAGGCAAGCTGCGCATGGATTGGAGTCTCGGCCCCGGGGTCTCGCTGCTACGCGAACAGACCGGCGCCGACTACGCGCTGTTCACCTACATTCGCGACAGCTACACCAGCGGCGGCCGCGCCGCATTGCGTGTCATCGGCTTTCTGATGACCGGCGGCGCGGATATCGGCGGCGGCACCCAGTTCGGAGTGACCGCGCTCGTCGATCTGCGCACTGGACAAGTGGTCTGGCACAACATGCTGGCGAAGCAGACCGGCGATTTGCGTACGGCAGAAGGCGCTAAGGCCACCGTCCGGCAATTGCTCAACAAGATCCCAGTGGAGTAAGCCCATGCGCGGCCTGCATCAACGATTCGCGGGCGTCGCCCTAGTCAGCATCGCCCTAGCCGGCGCCGCCGCCGCCGCGCCGCCGCCGCACATCCAGCCGGGCGAGCGCCCTCAGGCGGGATCGGTAGAGTCCGAACTCTGGTACGGCATGGGGCAGGCGGAGAAATACATCCGTAACTCCCCATTGGTGATCCGCGATCCCGCCTTGCAGCGTTACGTCGAGGGCGTGGTCTGCAAGGTCACTGGCGATTACTGCAAGGATCTGCGGGTTTATATCGTCGACATCCCGGTTTTCAATGCTTCGATGGCGCCGAACGGCACGACCATGATCTTCAGCGGCGCCCTGCTGCGCATGCGCGACGAATCGGAACTCGCCACGATTCTCGGCCACGAATTCGCACATTACAAGGCGAGACATTCGCTGGAGAGCTGGCAGACCGCACGGAAGACCACCGCTTTCCTGAGCACCTTCGGCGTCATCACTTTCGGCTTTGGCGTTCCGATCGCCGGAGAGATCGCCTATCTCGGAGGCATCGGCGGTCTGTTCAAACAGTCGCGCGACAACGAACGCGAGGCCGATAGCATCGGCTTCTCGACCGCCACTGCACAAGGTTACGATCCGCAAGCAGGCGTTCGCGTCTGGGAACGCATCCGGCGCGAAGAAAAGGCCGATCGCACCCATAAAGACCGGTCCGTATTCGCCAGCCACCCGCAATCCACCGAACGCATCGAGGACATCCGTACAGCGGCCGCCAAGATCACGGTCGCAGAGCCGCAGACCCATGCGGACGCATATCGCGCCGCCATGAAGCCCTTCATGGAACGCTGGATGGAGAGCGAGCTGTCGCGTCGTACATACGACACCAGCATCCAAGTCTTCACCGAGCTGAAACAGGATGTCACAACCGACGCTTCGGCGCTGGCGACCTTCTATCTGGCCGAAGCGCACCGCCGCCGCAACAAGAACGACGATATGAGCAAAGCCGGGCAGCTTTACAGCGATGCTCTGGCTCTGCCCAACCCGCCCGCGGCGGCATGGCGCGAACAAGGCATGTATCTGCGCACAAAGGGCGACAACGTTGGCGCAGCCGCCGCGCTCCGCAACTACCTGCAGGCAGCGCCCAATGCAAGCGACACCGCGCTGATCCGCCACTACCTGACCAAACTGGAGTCCACACCATGACCCTGCGCTCGCTCAAGTGGGTGTTGCCGGCCCTGCTCGCGCTTGTGCTGACCGCCTGCGTCTCCGCTGGCGGCGCACTGCAGAAGAAAGGCAGCGTCACCGTCTTCGACATGACCATGACCTCAGGGTTGGACTGGTCGAGGATCAAAGGGCGGCGCAACGAAGTGTGGACCATCGACGGCGTATTGCTCAACCGCTTACTGATCTTCTCCAAGATCAAACCCAACGAAGACGTCTTCCAACGGGCCAAAGAACGCAAATCGCGTCCTGATGGCCTCTGGTATCGCCCTGGCATGCGCCTTGACGAATTGGAAAGCCTGGTGGCGGACGCCTTCAACCTCAACAACGGCTGGGCCGGAACGCGCACCAGCAACTTGCGTCCGCACACCTTCGGCGCCGTGGAAGGCATTCGTTTCGACATCGAGATGGCCGACACCGACGGCCTGCTCTACAAAGGCACCGTCGCAGTCGCCGAGCGCAACAATTTCCTGAATGTGCTGGTGTGGGTCGCGCCGCAGGAGTATTACCACGCCCGTGACGCTGTCGCGGTCAACGAAATGCTCGACGGCATGCAGTTCAAATAATCGTCCGCATCGCGCAAGGCATCTCCCGCTTCGACATGACAGAGCGCCGCAAGGCACTCTTGTCGTTTCGAAGCGCGGATCCGCATCAACGACATGGACGGCTCAATCGTCGCCACCACCACTGCCGCCGCCATCGTCACCGATGTCGCAAGTATCGTCGTTGCGGTCATGATCGTCGCGATCATCTGCTCTAGCCGGTCCGCAGTCATCGCGATGGGGATCGCCTGCATCACTCTGAACGTGATGGCCGTCGCGATCACTGCGACTGTCGCTCCAGTCCACATCATCACGGCCTCCGCTCCCATCGGCCCCAGACTTGCGTAGCAACACCCAGGCCAGCAACAGCAGGAACGCCCCGACGAACCATTGCCGCTCGATCAGAGCCGCCGCCGCAAACAGACCGAGAACGAGTCCGATGATCTTGCGCAAGATGACTTTCTCCTCGATCGACGCGAATCCGCCACCGCTGTCGAGGCGGCAGCCAGATCATACGACAGCTCGACCGCCATTCGACGTCCTACGCGGGCGCAACCATCGCGAGCGCGGCATGCGGCCATGAGGAAACCGCCGGCAGAATCAACGTCCTTATGCACTTTGATAGCGCGGATCGGGACCGCAAAAGTTGATCCAAGCCTCGCTCACAAATCAGGCTTTTCCTGTTCTGCGAGCAGATTTCGCCTCATCGTCCGGATGCGACGCCGAACCGCCCCCTCCGGGCGCGCTCTGCGGTCGAAGCAAAACCCGCAGCCCTCGATCTGAATCGGTTGGAAAGTTTGCGTGCTCGGACTCACGCCATCAGTCGATGCCCTGCCAATTTCAGCGTTGCCGGACTCCTGTCCGGCAATCTCCTCGTGCAGCATGATTTGTTCGTTCTTGTGCGGGGCCGCCTAAAAAAACGCAGAAACAGCATAAGAAAGGCAGACCAAACGCCGACTGCGATATCAGTTACGCAGCCTTCCGTCGCGAGCGCTTCCGTCCTTCGTGGGTAACGCACGCAGGCATTCATCGCCGATGGCATCTCACTTGAAAATCGACGTGATAGTGCTCGTCATGCCGCCACCACACCTTGCCACGAGTGAATTCGAGATGTTGTCGCAGGTATGCGCCACGCCGAGAGGCGAACAGCTTGGGTAGAAATTCCGGAGCGAAGATCACCCGGTCGATTTTCGCGCCATCGTCACGCTGCCCGGCGCGATGCAGCGCATACAGATGCTCGGCCATCGCCTCGAAATCGATGCGCAGATCGCGATAGCGCGCGTTTTTGTCGAATTCGATATCGTAACCATAACGGTTCGATACGCCGCCAGGCAGCGGCACTGATCGTCCGCGCGCATCGAGCACCGGCACCATGAAGTCCACCGACAAGCCGTTCTGATGGGTTTTGTGTGGCTTGAACGGACCGCCTTCCGCGAGCCCCGTTTCGCCATAGACGTACTGCTTGCCGGGCACACTACGCTGCAGATCCGCGTAGGCCTTCACGATCGACGCGACCACCTGCGAATGCGCATGGGTGCGCCCAAGCATCGCGCCGGCCTCGCTATACGCCTGAAAATTCCGGCCGCGCGTGGGCAATTTCACACCGCCCTTCAGACGCCCATTCGCAGGGACGCCGTAGCAGACGCTCTCGGCAGCATACGCATAGCCCGACGAGACGAGCAACAGGCCAATGATGAGCCATGATTTCATGCAGCTTTCTTACAAGCACGGCCGACCGCATCGAAGAAGACGCGGCGCGTGCTTGTCGGCGACGTAACCGCATCGCTTACCGGAGCCGATGCAGAGGCCCCACACCGAATGGTGTGGGGCCTCTTCGAACACGGGTCATCGCTCGGCGTCATTCGTCATGTCCACATTCACTTTCGTCAGGCGGAAAGCATCCTGTTCCACTCCGCCACCCGGTCGGCCTTGGCCGCGAGTACGGCGTCGCTGTCGCCCTCGATGCGGATGCTGTTGATCGTGTCGCCCTGACGAATGCTGTCGACGACGTCTTGGCCTTCCAGCACCTTGCCGAAGACGGTGTGCATCCCATCCAAATGCGGACACGGCACATGGGTGATGAAGAACTGGCTGCCGTTGGTATTCGGCCCGGCGTTAGCCATCGACAAGACGCCTCGCTCGTGGCGCAGCCCGTTGTTGGTTTCATCCTCGAAACGGTACCCCGGGCCGCCATTGCCGCGGCCGTGCGGGCAACCGCCCTGGATCATGAAGCGCGGGATCACGCGATGGAACACCAAGCCGTTATAGAACCCACGGCGAGCGAGATTGACGAAGTTGGCGACGGTGAGCGGGGCCTTGTCGGCGTGCAGTTCGATGCGGATCGGGCCGCGCTCGGTGTCGAAATGGGCGATCAGAGAC
>SSEV01000242.1 GCA_008015095.1 Lysobacteraceae bacterium
CGACCATCTTGTAGGCCCGGATTAGGCTGTCGAACCGGTGCGCATACACGGCCGCCGACGGCATGCTCTCGGTTTCGTTGATGATCAGACCGGAGAGAGAGCCGTTGTTCTGGTACAGGGCGCGGAACCGTTCGATCACTTCTTCATCGGTGTAGCGCCGTGCCCGCTCGCGCATGATGCCCTGCACCGTATAGAACATCTCGGGCGGGACAATGGGATCGAAGGCGCCATCCTTGCGAATCCACAACTCGGGGGGATTCACGGTGCGCTCTTTTTTGAGTTTGAAGGAGGTCCGGTTGTAGATGTTGTTGCCGATGTATTTCTCGTTGGTCAGGACTTCCTGCACCGTCGAGCGCGTCCAAGGCCGATCGAGGTCGGTACGGACCTTCATGCCGTTGAGCCGGCCGGCAATGGCCGATTCCGAGAGCGATTCGTTGATGAACCACTGGTAGATCAGATTGACGATGCGCTGTTCGTCCTCCGGGCCGGGGACCAGAATCACGCGGTCGGTTTGCAGACTCTTATGCTCGCCGCGGTCGAGATCGGCTTTCGGGTTGCCAGTTTGGTCAATCAGTTTGCGGCGCAGGCCGTAACCGGCCGGCCCACCCTGCCGGTAACCGAGTTCGATCAGCCGGCACTGGCCGGCGAATACCTTGGCCGAGAGCTCCCGGCTGTACTCGCCGGCCATCGCGCGTTTGACACCCTTGACGATGGTCGAGACTGGCGAGCCATCATTGTCGAACTGCTCGGCGACATACTTGACCAGGATGCCTTTGCGGCGGCAGAGATGCTCGTAGTAGGCAGCCTCGTCGGGATCCTGGAAGCGCCCCCAGCGGCTGACGTCATAGACCAGGATGATCTGGAAATTGATATCGCCGGACTGGACATCCTTGATCAGGCGTTGCAGTGCATCGCGGCCATCGATGTTGAGGCCGCTGCGCCCTTCGTCGGCATAGGTGCGCACGATCTCGATGCCGTGCCGCTCGGCGTATTCCCGGATCTTGTCGGCCTGGTTCTGGGTCGAGTACTGCTGGTGGTCGGTGGACATGCGCACGTATTCGGCGGCGCTGAGGAATGTTCCCTGTACCGGTGGTTTGTCGATAGTGTGGTTGCGGTCCATGCCGGGATGCCCTTGTTCATCAAATCGAGGTCGACTCCCGGCAGCCAACATGAGGTGTCATGTCGCCTGGTAACCCACGCCAGATCTGGATTTACGCCATCAAAGCAGGTGTGTCGGGAGCATTTCGCGCGGACGTTATCAGCGCAAAAGCTCCCGGTCTATACCGTCTTCTCTTTGCAATCAGCGGGTTTGATCAATCACCCGTCGCGGGCGATTGAAAGCAAAGCGATTTTGACCAGCCACGCGTCACCGTTTGCAATTCCTGCCGAATCGCAGCGCCGTAACTCGTAGATGCCCGCTGGCACCAGGGTTTCGAGGAATGACGCATCACTCTTTGCAACCGCCTTGCTGCGGCGCGTTTCGTTGCGCGATTTCTGCTGCTCCCGATTGCGGGCTGCGTACTCGGGGTGTCGGTTCCGGTATTCGTGCCAATAGTTCGGGTGGGCCTGCAGCCAGGCCTCGGTATGTTTCTGCTGTCTGGTGGCATAGGTTTTGTCGGCCTTACGCTTGGCCTGTTGCCAACGGCGTCGGCGCTCACGCTGGCATGCCGGATCGGAGCAGGTTTGCTGGTGCTTGACGTGGCGATGGGGCGTAAAGGGTTTGCGGCAAATGAGGCATTTCCTGATTGTCATGACATCTCCAGGGCAGCGCCCTGACGATGTCTGCGGAGCTTGACTGACGATCTTCGTGCTGATGACCTGTAGATCTACTGCAGGGAATCAAATTCGCGAGGTCGATGCCGGCGTTGTTGCATGAGCACCGGCAGGAACACTGCAGAGACGCTCCGATAAAAAGTTGAGAATTTCCCCGCAGGCACAGGCACTGCACAGCACCTACAGAGGATTTGAAACACGCCGGCCATGCCGTCGTCCGAAATGCGCCTTTTTTGGCCGCATTTCGGTGACGCAACTGGGTTCCCAGCTATTACGATCGTGCTCACGTTGGTGCTCGCCACGGCCTTGATGTGGCTTTCCTAGCTGGGGAAATGAAATAAACAGCATTCATGTCACACCCGCGCAGCAGTTGGCGCGTTTTTGAAGTGGCCCTTCCAAACAGAGACGGGCAGAGAGAGAAGCAGCGGAAGCCATGCCTGGTGCGGGTTTCCAGACAACCGGCGGAGCGTGAAATTGCGTGACAGTCGGCAAATGCAGCAAATGATCGCGGCGTCGACCGTGGATGGGCCCATGGCTCGCTCACATCTGGTGAGCCTGCCTGCCTCGACCGGCAGCCCGTAGGACGACGACGATCGATGAAGTTTGACGCTGGCCCATCGGGCTGGCGTCTCCCATGGCCTGCCTGCACGGCGTCCGCGCCCGCAGCGCGTGAACCAACACTCACCACTCGATTTCGGTCTTGCCGGTGGGCCAGGGTAATTCCTTTGGCGGATGTCTCGCCACCCCATTGCTGTGCCTGTCGTACCCGTTTCATTCCACCCAACCATTTGAGGAGATTTTTATGGGCAGTCGTAACTTTGATCTTGGCGCGCGCGACATGAAGGCCGCGGGCAGGATCGCGCTCGAAGAGGGCATGCAGTCGTTTTCCAGCATCGACACCATGGCCGATCGCTGGAACCTGTTCGTGGACTATGTCCGCGAACACCATGGATTCGGACGCATGGAGCTGATCACGTCCGATGTGGTCATGGCCTATGGCGAAATTCTCGCTGACCGTGTCACGGAGGGCGAACTCGAAGCCTCGACGGCGCAGAACTACATCAGCGCCGTGAACCGCGTTCTCGAGCTGGCGCGCGGCGACCAACATCTGACCATGTCGCCTACCCGCGATTGCGGTATTCCGATGCGGGAGAACATTGCGAAGATCAATCAGTTCGTCACGATCAAGGAGCACAACGACTGGCTGTTTTCCGTCGATCCGACCCTCCGGATCATGTTGCGGCTGCAACGTGCCTTCGGCCTGCGGTTCGAGGAATCGGCGAAATTTGATGCGCGGGATGCCTATTCCTATAGCCACAGGGGGCCCGTGCCGATCGTGAATGGCACCAAAGGTGGCCGGCCTCGCCAAGTGCCAATCTGGAAGGGCTCGCAAAGCGAGACGCTCAATGCAGCGCGGATGCACCAGGGTACGCATCATTCCCTGATTCCCGAGGGTATGTCCTATGAGGAGTTCCGCCGGCATTGTTATCGCGTGGCGACCGCCAACGGCATTCGCTTCCACCGCGAACGCCATTCCTATGCCTGCCAGCGCTACAAGGATCTCGTTGGCGCAGAGTGCCCCGTGATGGCAGCCATTCCGCATGGTGAGGCCCACATCGAGTGGCTGGCGGTTCAGCTGCGCAAGTCATTGGATGTGGCACGCGAACGCGACAGGAAGGCGCGTGAGCAGATTGCCCAGGAGCTGGGGCACAATCGGATCGAAGTGACCAATGCCTACCTTGGCTGACCAGGTTCGCCGCCGGGCGCATGTCTATGTCGCCCACGGCGGCAAACGCAACCGGCGTCAGCAGGTCGACCGTCTGGTCATCCTGGCCAACTGGATACAGGCGCATTTCCGCGTGACCGGCCTCGATCAGATCGGCAAGCGGCAGGTAATCGCGTTCTGGAAAGCCCACCGCGACATGGCGCCGGCTACGGCCTATGCTTACTGGCTGGCCATCAAGGTGCTGTGGCAATGGCTGGGACGGGCCGAAGATCCACCACCACCGCGAGGCGTCGACGCCGGTCTGCTGGCCTGAATGTAATAGCGTATGCATTTTCGTGAGCATAACGCATTACATTCTGTCGCTTCGATCACAGGGAGTAACACGATCTGCGTACTGGCCGTCTGCTGGTAATTGGTCATGGTCCAGGCGGTCAGGGGCGCGTTCCGTTAGCCGGTTATTTCTTTTTTGTTAATCTAGTTACCGGGCTTTTACATTTTTTAGCGCTCTGTTTTCAAGAGATTTTATCGACTCTCTGTCCCTACTCAAACAACAGAAGCTGTGGATAACTTCGCGGCCGGTCCTACTCAAACAACAAGTCGTCGGACTGGTTTCACTACTCATACGACGACCGCCTCCTACTCAAACCACAAATTCTCGTTCCGGAAATGCAGGTTACCGACAAGTTGTGAGCGGCATAAATCATGCATTTCTGGCAGAAACCTACTCAAACCACAAGCGGTTTCCTACTCATACCACAAGCTTGAAGGATTCCTGATACGGTCGCCGCACGACAGTAACGCGTTCGTCGGCGATCTTCCATGATTCCAGAAGACCTACTTCGACCAGGGCGGTCAGTGCGCGCACGATGGCGGTACGCAGGTTGTCGGGGCGCTGAATGGTCAGGTCGGCGACGCGCCGAATGTCGGCGATCTTGAGTGGGAAGGGTTCGCGGTGGCTGGAGAAATAACCGTGTAGCCAGGTGGCCAGGCCTTCTGGCAACCGGTTGCGCTGTGCCCAGGTCACGTAGGTGTAATGGTGTCCCTTGAAGAGTTCGGCCAGTTGTTTAGCAAGCTTGACCTTGTAGCGTCGGAGCGGCTTGCCGGTGCCAAGATCTTGCCAGCAGAATTCCGGGATCATACTCAACGAGATGGTGACCTGAGTGCGCTCGGCATAGAAGGCCAGTGATGTGGCCTGCAGCCGACTCAGACATTTGCGCAGATGGGCGTAGGCGTCACCAGTCGGCGTCCAGCCGACCGCCTTGCAGAAGGCATTGGGCGTGAATTCGACATACTCTCCCAATGGGCTTTCGGTGGCGAACTGCACTAGCTGCAGCCAGACCGTGGCATCGTCCTGGCGGAGTTCCTCGCCACGATAGGAAATACGGCCCTTGCCGAGCATGGCCAGCACGACATCGTTCATGTGCCGGCGTGGCTGATTGCGATTGCGCGCGTTGAAAAGTGCGCTGCGAAGAAATTCATTGGGTGCGCAACGTGCCTCGCTCGGCCAGAAGGGCAACTGATCGCCACGTTGGGCATTCTTGAATCGTTGGAGCGCCGGGAGAAATTTTCCGATTTGTTTGGCCATGACTAGACCGAGACGCTAACCGTTTATCGCATTCGACGGCATTCGAAATCCGCCCGAAAAGGGCGCATTTCGGTACTC
>SSEV01000183.1 GCA_008015095.1 Lysobacteraceae bacterium
GGGAGCCGGGGTGATCCTCACCGAGAAGCCATCCGCGTCGCGCAGCGTGGTCGAGGCCTTGCGTGGCCTCTACGCGAACTTTCTCGTTCAAGAGTTCATCGCCGAAGGCGAAGGCGCCGGCCTGCGCTGCTTCGTGGTCGGCGACGAGGTGGTGGCGGCGATGCGTCGGCAGGCGCCCAAGGGCGACTTTCGTTCCAATCTTCATCGCGGGGGGACCGCAACCGCCGAGCAACCGGCCCCCGAAGAGTGTGCGATGGCGGTACGCGCCGCAGCCGTGCTCGGCCTCGGCGTCGCCGGGGTGGACTTGCTTCGATCTCGGCGCGGTCCGCTGGTACTGGAGGTCAATTCCTCGCCAGGACTGGAAGGAATCGAACAAGCGACGGGCGTAGATGTCGCCGGGAAAATCATCGAAAATCTTATAAATAACGTGAAAATCGGCAAAAAATCAAAAAGTGAGAAGTGATGCCTGACATTTTGGCTTACGCTCGTAACTTGTTTTTAACGACCCTTTAATCGCCCAGGGCGTAGCGTGTCCGGACCGATCTCTGCCGATCCAGCCAACCTCGTCAGGGCCTGATCCAGAACCGGTAATCGGGGTTAAACCCACTTTGGCCCGGGCGATTCGCATCACCCGGGCCATTTTTTTGCAGGCTGGCCGCGTGTGCCAGAATCGCACCGATACGGATCGTTGCAATGACCTGGTCGCGACAGGATGGTCGCGAGAGAGGATCACACAATGATTCAAATGCCACCGAACGGGACTCATGGGAACCGACCTATGCTCCGTCCGGTCACAGCATGACCTCCGAGGACTCGAACCCCGCCATGCGCATACTTGTGATCGAAGACAATCAAGACATCGCCGCCAACCTTGGCGACTATCTGGAAGACCGCGGCCACACCGTGGATTTCGCCGCCGACGGCGTGACCGGCCTGCATCTGGCCGTGGTCCATGATTTCGACGCGATCGTGCTCGACCTCAATCTGCCCGGCATGGATGGGCTTGAGGTCTGCCGCAAGCTGCGCAGCGAAGCGCGCAAGCAAACCCCGGTGCTGATGCTCACCGCGCGCGACAGCCTTGAGAACAAGATCGCAGGGTTCGATTCCGGCGCGGACGACTATCTGATCAAACCCTTCGCCCTGCAGGAGGTCGAGGTGCGGCTCAATGCCCTGATCCGGCGTGGCCGCGGCGCTCAGACGCGGGTGCTGGAAGTGGGCGATCTTGAGTACAACCTCGATACCTTGGAGGTCCGGCGTCAGGCCAAGCTGTTGCAGCTCAATCCGACCGCGCTGAAGATCCTGCAGGCGCTGATGGAGGCTTCACCGGCGGTGGTGACCCGCCAAGAGCTGGAAACCCGGGTCTGGGGCGAGGAACTGCCCGATTCCGACAGCCTACGCGTGCATATCCACGGTCTGCGCGCCGTGGTCGACAAGCCGTTCGGCGCGCCGTTGATCCAGACCCGGCACGGCATCGGTTACCGCATCGCCGCGCCCGATGTCGCAAGCTGAAAAAGCGCGCATTTCGCGCAAGAAGCCCACATATCGGCGACGGTTACGCAGCCGTATCGTGTTGTCTTTCCTGCTGCTGGGATTCGGTTTAACGACACTGTTCGCGTTCGCAACGCAATGGACGCGAAGTCGCGTGGAGAACGCGCTGGTCGAAGACCTGATGAACAAGAATATTGATGAGTTCGCGCGCCGTTACTATGCCGATCCGAATCGAACGCCGGATCTGCCTGTGCAGCAGATGTACGCCCGCGTCGTCGGGCCGGATAAATTCGAGGCGCTACGATTCGAGCAACCCGATTGGTATCGTCTTCAGGACGGGATTCATCGGCTCAGGGGAGTGGAAACGGACGGGACGCCTTTTGTTTATAAGCTTGCCGTTCGAAAAACACCGCAAAACTGGTTCTTCCTAGCCTATGACATGACCCGTGCGAGTCGCGGCGATGCGCAATTCAATCGCGCGATCTTCGGCTCGGTCGTGGTATTTACGTTGTTCTCTCTGCTGGTTGGCTGGTGGGCCGCGGCCCGCGTGATGAGCCCTGTCACCGAGCTCGCGCAACGGCTGCGCCGTTCCGGCCGAAGCGCAGAATCCGAAGCGCTGGCAGCGCATTTCGCCGAAGACGAGGTGGGCGAACTGGCGAAGGCGCTGGACGACTACGCCGAGCGCCTGACCGATGTGGTCAAACGCGATCGCGAGTTCAACGCCGACGTCAGTCACGAGTTGCGCACGCCGCTGGCGGTGATCCGCGGCGCGGTCGAATTGCTGCTGACCAAGCCCGAACTGGACGAAAAGACGCGCGCGCGTCTGCGCCGCATCCAGCGCGCAGAACAACAATGCACCGACCTGATCAGCGCGCTGCTGCTGCTCTCGCGCAACGAACGTGGCCACGGCAGCGCCGATGTCGGCAAGCTGGCCAGCCAATTGCTGGAAGCGCACCGTGGCCAACTCGGCGGCAAGACGCTCGAGCTGCGCCTCGATGGCGAACCCGGGCAATTGGTGGTGGATGGGCCGGACGCCGCGGTCACCGTGGCGCTGGGCAACCTGATCGGTAACGCGGTCAAGTACACGCAGCAGTGTTAAGTGCTGGTTTGCCTGAAAGGCAAAACCGTCGACGTTATCGACACAGGGCCTGGGCTGAGCGCTGAAGATGCCGCCCGATTGTTCGAGCGCGGCTACCGCGGCAGCCACGCCGAACATTCACAAGGCGGCGGTATCGGGCTGTCGATTGTCTGGCGTCTCTGTGTGCTATACGGCTGGCAAATACAAATGATGCCACGAGAACCGAATGGCCTGATTGCCCGCCTGATGTTCGAGAAGAACAGTTGAACAGAGCGTCGGATTGTTTCGACACGAAGGATGAAGAGTGATCGAACCACTCTGGTTAGGGAAGGTCTGAAAAACGCCATCCTGGCGTCGCTCAGACGTCGCAGACTCAGGCAAAGCCCGAGTCTGCTTCCGCCGAATGAATCACTTGCGTGATCGATTCGAGAGCGCGCCATCTATGGCGCGTGGATACTCTGATTGTTGAGAGTTCCCTTAATCGCCAGTCATGGAATATCGCTGTCGCAAGAATCCTCTGGTTCGACATCTTGGCAGTAAACAGTGCCGGGCGTGTTTTCTGGATCGTTGAAAGGATTCGTGTCGGACTCACGGTCTGTCCACGGGCCGTATGGATCATCGGGAGGTTCGGGTGCCGGTGTTGGTGCCGGTGGTGGAGGACTGGATTGAGAGGACGCATCAAGGCTGATAACAGCCAACGCGAAAAGAACGGATAAAGCGAATCTGCGCATGTTTGATCTCCTCTGGGACTGCAAAGTGCAGCATTAGCGAATGGCAAACAATTGTTAAGGCCACATAGAAAATCTGAATGTCGAGTCACTGTCGCCATACATATCCACACCGCAGTCACGCCGAACACAGCCAGGGTGGCGGCATTGGCCTGTCGATCGTGCGACGCCTGTGCGCGCTTTACGGGTGGGACGTGCGCGTGGTGCCGGGTGCGGAGCGGGGTGTCATCGCGACGCTGACGTTCGACGCCTGATATTTCGATCCACCCGAAAGCGTGCCGCTCGGCATGCCCGGTTTTTCGTCGAGCGGGCCGGTGCGATTCCCCGCAAACCGGCCCGCAGATTCATCACAAACCCGAATCCGTCACACCCCCGGAACCCGACGCAACACGTAGCCGTTGCCGGCGATCGGCGCGCCGCTTGCGGTCAGGTATTTGGTGGCCGGGCTGATGACCACGCCTTTGACGAAGACTTGCCCCTCGGGCACGTTCGGCGAGGAAGGGGTCGCTTCCAGAACCGAGGCCACGCCGTCGCCGTTGCCGTCGCCCAGATAGATCGCGACATGCGCATTGGGCTTCACGATCAGATCGCCGGGGCGCAACTGCGCGGCGGTGATGCTGACGAAGGGCGCACCGTACATCGCCGCCGAACTGGTCCAGGCATCCGGGAAGTAGAGTCCGGCGTTGCGGTACATCGCCGTGACCAGCCCCGAGCAGTCGTAGCCGCGCGCGCCCAAGGGCGAGAGATATTTCTTCTGGAGCGGATTGCCGTATTTATCGAGCTGCTGATAGGTCCCGCCGTTGCCGGGTGCGCCGAAACGGTAGGGGCTCGCCCCACCGACATACGGGCCGTCGAGCTGCGACAGCCCGAAGCGCAGCGCGCGATCGATGGTCCAGTTGCCGGTGTAACGCACCAGGCAATGATTCAGATACCACGGCGTGTCGCCCGCATAGACCTGCAGGATCTGCGCGCCGTTGAGGCGCATGTGGAACATGTCGTTCCAGTAGATCGAGACATAAGGCGCCTGACCGCCGAGCAGAGCGCCCGGAGCGGCCACCGTGTCGGCAGCGAAGTTCAGACCGTTCGGCCCGTAGACTTCGGTGCGCATGGTCTGGGTGAGCCCGGTGTTGTTGGCGATGGCGTTGCGCATCAGATACAGGCCGCCGTAGGCGTCGACCTTCTCGTAACAGACCAGAGTCATCGGCGAAGCGGTGACGGTCGACCAATCGGCGGATGCCGGTGGCGCGGACATCGCGACGACCAGCGAAAGCAGGAAAGCGAACAATGCGGTGCGGAACTTCATACCCAACCTCCTGTTGGTGAATGAGACGCGGACGGCGGGCGCGTGCCCGCCGCAGGACGGGGCAGCGACGCCACGGCCCCCTCCGAAAGCGCCGCATACCGATGCATGGCACGGTCTGCGGCCCGCGTCGCGCCCCAGGCCACAATGCATGAGAGGTCTTTCTGATGACAATCCGGGCCGCTGCTTTCGCTTCGGTCCCGTCGGGAATTGCGACGTAGTTCACCGGATCGTCGCGGCCGGGTGCGGGCCAATGGGCTGCTTCACCCGCAGGGCTGTAGGTTTCGTCTGGGGAGGGCAGACGCCGGCGATGGATAACGATCGCGCGTTGACCGCCCGCCTGCCTGGTTAAAAACCAGCAACGGCACCCTTCGATATCCAATAAGGGCAGCGCTCAAAGCGACGCCCGACGTCTGACGTCGGCGACCGAACTACCTGTCCAGGCCGAGCCAGCGTTCGTCGAGTTTGGCCAATTCGGTGATCACCGGATCGGACGTCACCTTCAGACTGAAGCCATCGGGCCATTCGCCGGTGGCGATGGTCCTCTGCTGGGCGATTTGACGAACCAGCCGCAGTTGCATATGCACCGATTTCAAGGAGTCGATCGCAGTGACGATTTCGGTCCGGGTCGCCTTCGTCGGAATTCTGATTTTTCGATAGGCGACCCAGTCTTTCGTCATCGAGGCGATACCGGAAAAAATCGATAATGCGGTCGGACCGAAAAGCAGAATTAAAAACCCGATGGCGAACAGCGCGCCCAGCCAGGAATTTCCGCTATCCGAAGTCCACGACAAGAAAGCGGAAATCAAACCCAACAGAAATGCTCCGAAACCGAGGCCGACGACCAGGACCAGCAATTCCCAGAAAAAGCCCGCGAAGCGAAAGCTTGTTTTCACGACGTAAATCAATCTGTCCAAGCTGGATTTAATCGGAAGCCAGTCGATCATGCAGACTGCCAGTAGCGCAATGAACGCTCTCGCGCCCCATGCGGGCATGAAGTCGATATTCTCGAAAGAAAACATGGGGAATCCATTCTTCAATGGATAAGCCTCCATTTTTTCGGCAAAAGCTATGGGCGCGAGAAAAATGAATTGAATGAACGTCAAAAATGAAAACAATATGCTCGAACCATGCCTCTGTCTTCGGCGGTCACCCGTCTGCGATCCGCGCATGATCGATTTTGGTCTTGCGTCCGAGGCGGCTCTGAGCAAGAAAAGGATGGTCGATGCGAATACGGAGAAGCAGAAAAGATACGGCTCGACGAGCGCGGATACTGCCAGCGCGGCCAACGTGATTCTGAAATTGGCGATGCGAAACCTCGACGCATTGAGGATCTGCCTGAACGAATCGGATAGCGACAACGAGAACGTCAGATTTCTGCGCGATTGATACAGCTTCAGCCACGGCATGGAGAGGACGTGGTTCAGAATCGACCCATGCAGCTCGCTCTCGATTCTGGGCAGGTTGCGGCAGGCGCGAAGCCCGGTTTCCTGCAACCAGAGATTTTCGCTGTTCATCGCGCTTTTCAGGATCGGAATGGATTCCGATTCGTCGAGGACGCCGGTCGATTCGATGCAGGTCTTGGCATGCACCAGGTTCGATCCTTCGGCGATGGCTTTTTCGATGAATCCGGCCAGGCTGCCGGAAAAATTCGCGGTGGCGGCCCTCCGCGCGCTGAAGGCGTCGGCCAGGAAGCGGATGCAGTGGACCGCGCGCAGTTGGCGCTCCGGAAGGCCCCTGCTGTCCTGAATCTCGTTCCAGCATCCGGCCGCGATTCGCTTCGCGGTGTCCAAATCGCAGATTTGCGAATACAGAACCAGCGCGTCCCGTCCTCTCGAGTCGGTCGGGATGTGGCCGACCGGCAGATCCTTCGACGCTTCCAGCATCCGCGTCGCCGCGAAATATTCGAGAAAGCGCCGGTGCGCGAAAGCGAAAGAGCGCGGTTCGCTGGCGCCGACGCGGGCGATACGGGCGTAACGCAGGATGTCGATGATGGCGCCGGTATTCGGGTTCTGGATTTCGTCCTCCAGCGCTTTGACCGGCGCTTCCAGGCCGTATTTCGGCGATTCGAAAACGTGCCATGCGATATCCCGCGCGCCATGCATGACGTCCGCGACCGAGAGCTTCGCCTCATCCATTTTCTGTTTGCATTTTTCGAGACGGCGCTCAAGATAATCCCGATAGAGATCGGCCTGGTTTTCCGGCAGGTTCCGCCGCGCTTTGACCCATTCGCCGAGAAGCGAGGCCAACAAGGGGTTACGTACGATCGACAGCAGGTCGCCCCTTTCCCGGAAGAGTTGCGATTTGAGCGCCTGACTGAACTCCGAATAGCGTCCGAGCGCCTGGATGATCTTTTCTTCCGACATCGGGCGGATTTCGAGCGTCTTCCCCGCCATAAACGCATGCGTTGGCCGGCGGAAGATGCGCGAAGCCAGGATGCCGCGGGATTCCGGCGTGGTAGCGATGAACCGCGACATCACGTCGGAGAGCGAATCTATCAGCCAGGATTCTTCGCTCGCGTCCAGCAACGCCGGGATTTCGTCGAAAGAATCCAATAGAAAGAACAGGCGGCCGTGTTGCCAGAGCTTTCTGAAGTACTGATCGACGAATTCCTCGGTGAACACGTCACCACGCGATTTGAGGTTGGAAACGACGAAGGCCTCCAACTCCTGCACCGTGGGTTTCGAGGATTCGCTCCAACCGCGAGCGTCTTCGCCGCCGGCTTTCGTCCATTCGCGAAGATTGACGTAGATGGGCACGCGCTGCGTCTTATCGACCTCTTTGAGCATGTCCAGAGCGAGCTTGCGCAGGGTGACGCTCTTTCCCGATCCGGGGTCGCCCAGGACCAGGAACGCCTGCGTGTCGCGGTCTTTCCGTATGGCGCGCTGAAGATCGGCCGTGCGTTTGCTGTGCGGTGTTCCGATCCCGCCGTGGATCTCGACCTCCGCATCCAGATTCGCGTAGTAGACGGGGCTCCAATTCGCCTCGTTGTCGGTCGCGACCAAGTGTCGGTCCAATGCGCTGCAGAACGCCTGCAATTGCTGAGCGAAGGTTTTTTCCAGGAACTCTTCGTCGATCGGCTTGGGATGGCTGCCGCCGATGCTGCGATCGCGAAGCCCGTAATTGACCAGGGCGACGACAAGAACGACGAAGCCGAGGACGATCCAGGAAGGTTCTTCCGTGACCTTGAATGTGGCCAGCCAGGGCGCGGCCGCGCGGACTTGCGGATAGCTGATGAGTGCCTTTGCTGTCTGATTGACGAATTCCGACCAGAATCCGTAAGAACCGGCGATGCCGAACGTGCCGATCAAGGACAGGATGCGGACCTTGGTCGCGCCGTGATGGGCCGGCATCAGGATCGGGCGGACCAGCCATAAAGCGATGCAGAGGAAAAGCGCGATCAACAACGCCAGCAGCCCCGAGAACCAGTAGGCCAAGGCGATCGCCGCCAATGCCGATCCCAAAATCGTCAGCACCAGACGGTGCGACGACGATAACGCGCTCCCCATAAGTCCTCCTGACCCCTGCTTCCAAGGCGACTCAGCGCACGGTGAGACGATGCGCGTATTAGCCTAGCACCGGTCACGTGCCGACAGGGTCGGAGAACATCAGCGGTGGTGCTTCGGGTCTTTCGCCGTTGCGCGTTGCGAGAGTGGGCAGACTTCATGGATTTCA
The DNA here is from genome assembly GCA_008015095.1 of Lysobacteraceae bacterium. GTDB lineage: Bacteria > Pseudomonadota > Gammaproteobacteria > Xanthomonadales > Xanthomonadaceae > Lysobacter_I. Next base: position 8,270 of record SSEV01000183.1, read on the forward strand.
AAGAACCGATTGCGCCCATCCTGAGGCTCTGGCTTTGATCGCGGCGGGGCCCGCCGAGGCGGCATCGGCACATGGCCGATGCGCGTAGACGGCGGCGCACGCCGCCGTGCGCGATGCGGGAGCGAATGCGAGGCGATCCGCTACGTCGGGATTGGGTCCGCGCGATTGCGGTCGGTGAATCCGCTCCGCGCCGAATGCGGCTTACACCAACTCCAACCACCCGTACTTGTCCGGCGTCTTCCCGTCGAACAACCCGAAGAACAGTTCCTGCATGCGCCGGGTGACCGGGCCGGGTTTGCCGGCGCCGATCTGGCGGGCGTCGACTGAGCGGATCGGGGTGATCTCGGCGGCGGTGCCGCACATGAACAACTCGTCGCACAGATACAGGTATTCGCGCGGCAGGTCGCGTTCGATCACGTCGATGCCGTGGTCACGGGCGAGGGTGATGATGGTGTTGCGGGTGAGGCCGTTGAGCAGCGCGGCGCTGACCGGGCTGGTGTGCAGGGCGCCGTCGAAGACCAGGAACAGATTCTCGCCCGCGCCTTCGCTGAGCAGGCCGGTCGATGCCAACGCGATGCCTTCGCCGAAGCCGAGGCGGCGGGCTTCGCGCGCGACCAGTTGACCGGACAGATAATTGCCGCCGGCCTTGGCGCCTGCGGGAATGGTATTGGGCGCGAAGCGCTGCCAACTGGAGACGCAGGCGTCGATGCCCTGTTCGACCACGCTGGCGCCGAGATACTGGCCCATCTTCCAGGTTGCGACCGCGACATCGGTCGGCGTGTCGGCCGACAAGCCGAAGCCGCCGAGGCCGCGATAGGCGACCGGCCGCAGATAATCGGTGGTGAAGTCGTTGGCCTTCAGCACCTCGCGACAGGCGGCGTTGATCTCGTCCAACGAATACGGGATCGGCATGTCGTAGATCTTGGCCGATGCGAACAGGCGCTTGTTATGGTCGGTCAGGCGGAAGATCGCGGGGCCGCGCGCGCTCTGATAGCAGCGGATGCCCTCGAACACCGACGAGCCGTAGTGCACGACATGCGCCATCACATGCAGGGTGGCGTCGGCCCAGGGTTTGATCGCGCCGTTATGCCAGATCCATTCGGGATAACGCTGGCTCATCTCGGTAGTGTCCTGACAGTCTGTTCGCAAGGATTTTAGGCGATGCGACTGGTGGCTGACAGTGCTTCCGCCGATGTCCGGTCGCGAAGACCATGCGGACAGGATTCGCGAACGCGCTGTCCGGAAGGGGAGGGACGGCCGTCGTTTTAACCGGAAGGGGAATCAACAAAGCAGACGGGGCCTGGCGACCCCGTCTGCGCTCGGATCGCGAATGCAGATCAGCGGTATGCGGCGACCGTCGCCTTGGTGTTGTTGAGCACGCGCTGGTTATGCGAACGGGTGGTGGTGCCCATCGCCTGTCCGGCGTAGGTCTTGGCGGGATTGGACCAGTAGTTGATGCGCGGGCACCCTGACGTGCAGTTGTAAGCCATGATCGTCCGCCAGGTGTTGGTCGGCGACCGGTAACCGTGGCCGTAGGCATAGGGCGTATTGGTCGGATCGGTGGCGGGATCGTGACGTGCGGATTGCAGATGGCCGATCTCGTGCGCGAACGAGTAGTAACCGGTGGCGCAACCGTAATGGGCGACCGCGAATGCGGTTGCGGCGGTGGAGCCGATGCCCGAAGCCAATCCGCAGGATGAGCTGTTGTTGATCAGCAACATCATCACGTCGGCGGCGACCGTGTTGCGCGTGGCGTGATAGCTATCCATATAGCCGTCGGTGGTGCCGCGGAAGCGCGAGAGATCGGTGCTGAAACTGCCGGATTCGGTATAAGTGGAGACATAGCTGCCGGCAAGCTGCAGGTTGATCTCGACGCCGCTGTTGGCGTATCCCTGATTGCTCTCGGCCACGGCCAGATTGACCAGACCGGTGATGTCGCCGCTGGCGTTGGCCGCCGACTGGGTCGAGACCACCATGATCCGGATCGTCGAGATCGCCTGTGCGCCGATGTCGCCTGCTTTAGTCGCGCGCGGTTGCGGCATCGCGATTCGCGGCAGCAGCGCGTATTCGGCCGGGTGATCGGCCGGCATCTTCGATTCGTCGATGCGCACCAGTGCGTGCCCGCCGGAACGTAGTGGACGCAATGCGAACAGTTCGCCCTTGCTGCGGATCGTGCCGGTGAGCTTGTCGCCGTTGCGGACGAACATCACCGAGTTGTTCGGGTCGTCGGCGATCTCTCCGGTGAGTTTGTGGCGCAGGCGATCGACCAGACCGAAATCCTTGCCGAGATTGCCGTACCAGACTTGCGTGCCGTCGGCGTTGCGCTTGCTATAGCGCATGAAAGCGCTACCGGTATCGCCCATGCCCAAAGACAGGACCGTGTTGCTGGCGTCGATCTGGGCGGCGTCGGCATGGACAAGCTCGACCGAGACCGCTGCGCGATCGGATGCGAGCGTGAGATAACTGGCGTCGGACATCAGACCGGCAGACGCGGACTTGGTCGCGATCAACAACGGTTGGCGGGCGGCCTGGGTGGCGAACACCGCGAAACCCGCGGCGACGAGCGTGCCGAGAAACAGGATCGAACGTTTCATTGCGAATTCCTCTCCCTGGTGGTCCCGACGCGACTCCGGGCCGCAGACGCGATCGGGGATGATGTGCGAGCGATGGCCCGATGTCCCCTGTCGCATGCTTGTCATGCCAAGCGCGATTCGACAAGTGACTGCGATCCATACGCGGGCGGATGTCTCGACCGCGGTCTCATTCTTTGGATATCGGCATGTTGCGGAAAGCGGACGCAGAAAGACGATCAGCGGTTCGCGGATCGATGCCGGATTGCGTCGAGAACCTGGAATGGGCCTTGCCGTCGGCGGCAGGCGAAAAGCGGCCTCAGAAGCTGATCCACCAGCAATCGAGATGTCTGCGCAACCCGAACACGGTATGCGTGGGTGTCGCGCTATTGCGCAAGGTCTGTTCAAGGCGCAGGCCCGTGGGGGGCAGGCGGCGCGGTATCGGTATTTGCATCGACGTCGCTTGCGCGGCATTGCGACCGCCGGTCGCGCCCGCATCCGGCGCATTCGCTGTTGCGGGCCTGCCTGGCGCGTCGTTGATCGGGGCTTGTGACTGCAGGGCCGGCGCGTCTGCCGTCTCAGCATCATCGGGCAGCGACGGCGATGTCCAACCGCCGCCGATCGCCACGATATCGACCAGGGGGCGATCCACGACCGCCTGTAACTGATCGAGGATGCGATAACCGCTTTCTTCGTTCTGTCCGACCCAGTGATAGACCCCGCCAAGCCGGTTGACGTCGCGGTTGTCGATCGCAGCGGTGATCTCGTACATCAATTCGCGCAAGTTGCGCGAACATCCCGGGCGCATCCGCGCGCCGCCGCTGGGCAGGCCGCGCGGCACGCGATCGCTCGCGCCGATATCATCGCAACGCCGATCGGTATATACCGTGTTGCCGCGCGCAGTCGTGCAGCGATGCACTTGCGATTGCGCCATGGCGTGTTCGGACCACAGTGCCGCCAGCGACAGCACCACCACCAGCATCGGACGCGACATCATCATCGGCGCAGCGTAACAGCTTGCGGGCAGCCGCACACGCGAACACGGCAGGCGTCATCGCAAGCGCGAATCTGAACGCATGCGAAGGCCTGAACAGCGACCATGGGCGCGGTCCGACGGACACGCGCGTCCGTGCGGATGCGTCTGCATCTGTATCAGTCGGCGAGTCGGTCTTTCAGTCGCGCCAGCACCGCCTGCGTGGGCTTGGCCAGATTCAGAGTGTAGAAATGCAGGCTCGGCGCGCCTCCTTCGATCAGGCGCGAGCACAATCCCGCGACCACGTCCGCGGCGAATTCACGAATGCCTTCGACATCGTCGCCCAGGGCCTGCATCCGCTTGCCGATCCAGCGCGGGATCTCCGCGCCGCAGGCGTCCGAAAAGCGCTTGAGCTGGCTGAAGTTCGAAATCGGCATGATGCCCGGCACGACCGGCACCGAGACGCCGAGTTTGCGCACGTCATCGACGAAGCGGAAATAAGCGTCGGGATTGTAGAAATACTGAGTGATCGCGCCGTTGGCGCCGGCGTCGACCTTGGTCTTGAAATGCCGCAGATCGGCCAGCGCGTCTTCGGCTTGCGGATGCACTTCCGGATAGCAGCCGACCTCGATGTGGAAATGGTCGCCATGTTCGGCCCGGATGAATGCGATCAGGTCGGAGGCGTAGCGCAGGTCGCCCATCCGCGCCATGCCGGAGGGCAGGTCGCCACGCAGCGCGACGAGTCGTCGACAACCGAGCGCGCGGTAGAGCAGAAGCAGCTCGCGGATTTCCTCGCGACTGCCGCCCATGCATGAAATATGCGGCGCGGCGTCGAAGCCATGCTCCTGGCGCAAGCGCCGCACAGTGTCCGAGGTGTAGGCCAGGGTGGAGCCGCCTGCGCCGAACGTGCAGGACACGTATTCCGGAGCGTGGGCCTTGAGTTTGGAGGCGCTCCGATCGAGCAGGGTGCGCTGTTCGTCGGTCTTGGGCGGGTAGAACTCGAAAGAAATCGGGGTCATGGCGTCGGCCCGTTGGGACGGGGCGAATCATATCTCTTTATCGCGATATATGTGAAGAGTTTGGCGCGGACCGCGATGCAAGGACTCGTCTTTTCCATCCCTGCAAAGCGTCAGCCCGGGCATGCGCCCGGGCTGACTGTTCTTTCGCGCAGCAGGTCCGTCTTGCATTCCGACGATGACCTGACTGGACCGGGATTCCTGGCGGCCCCTCGCTTGAAGGGGCGTGTCTGGAGAGTTCCCGTTTGGAGCGCGGCATTCGCTTCAGTAGATATCTCCGACCGTGTTGTGCACGTTGAACTTGCCGGTTGGGGTAATGATGCGCTTGTCGTCAATCACCGCCTTCAGCTTACGGGTCTTGTCGTCCACTACGACGATCGCCGAGCGTTCGGTCTTGCCGTTCCACACCGAGAACCAGATTTCATCGCCTGCTGCGTTGTATTCGGGCTGGACCACACGCTTCGGGCCCGTGCCGAGGTTCGCCCATTCGGCGATCGGCAGCACGGTGTAGCCCTTGGAGAAGTCGCGGATATCGAAGACCGCGATCGACTGGCTCAACTTCGGATCGGGCTTCAAAGGCGTATCGACCCAGAGATTGTTCGACTTCGGATGGGTCTTGATGAATAGCGAACCGCCGCCCTGGCCGTTCAGTACTTCACAGACCTTCCAGGCGTTCGCCTTGTGCTTGGCCGGGTCGGTGCCGATCAGGGTGATCTTGGCGTTGCCCAAGGCCGACGTCGCCCACACCGGGCCGCAGGTGGGGTGGGTGAAGTTCGCGCCGCGGCCGGGGTGCGGGATCTTGTCGACATCGACCAGCGCCGCCAGTTTCTGCGTACGCGAGTCGACCACCGCGATCTTGTCCGACTGGTTGGCTGCTGTCAGGAAATAGCGCTTGGTCGAATCCCAACCGCCGTCATGCAGGAAGCGGGCCGCGCCGATCGTGGTCACTTTGAGGTTGTCGATGTCCTCATAGTTCACCAGCAGGATCTGCCCGGTCTCCTTGACGTTGACGATGAACTCCGGGTGCTCGTGCGAGGCGACAATCGCGGCGACGCGCGGCTCGGGGTGGTATTCCTGGGTGTCCACGGTCATGCCGCGTGTCGCCACCACTTTCAGCGGCTCCAGGGTTTCGCCGTTCATGATCACGTATTGCGGCGGCCAATACGAACCTGCGATCGCGTACTTGTCCTCGAAGCCCTTGTACTTCGAAGTCTCGACCGAACGCGCTTCCAGTCCGACCTTGATCTCGGCGACCTTGTCCGGCTTGGCCATCCACAGGTCGATCAGGTTGATCTTGGCGTCGCGGCCGATGGTGTAGACGTAACGGCCGAAGTGCGACAGACGCGAGATGTGCAC